>NZ_LZSZ01000169.1:0-25061 GCF_001665645.1 Mycobacterium sp. 852002-30065_SCH5024008
ATGCGATCGTCGGCAGCGTCAGATGTGTATAAGAGACAGGCTGGCGGGAGCGCAACTCCGACACGTCGACCCGGCCCAGCCGCTCGCCGAGCACGAAGGCCGCGCCCGACGAGGGGTGCTCGGCGGCCGCGGCAATCCGCAGCAGCGACGTCTTGCCGGCCCCGTTCGGGCCGACGATCACCCAGCGCTCGTCGAGTTCGACCGCCCAATCCAACGGCCCGACGAGGGTGTGGCCGCCGCGCCGCAGCGACACCTTCCTGAAGTCGATCAGCAGATCGGGGTCGGCTGCCTCACTCATCTGGTCGGCTCCACCCCCGGATTCTCTCGAATCCTCGAGGCTCACCTCCGGCGTCCGTTTTTGGGCACCCGACCATCGTGCCGTACCGGGGCCGCTACTCGTCGGGCGGGATCTCCACCCTGCGGACCTCCCCGTCCACCGCGTCGGCGGCCTCGATTTCGCCGCGGGTCACGCCCAGCAGAAACAACACCGTGTCCAGGTACGGGTGGCTGAGCGAGGCGTCGGCCACCTCTCGCAACGCCGGTTTGGCGTTGAACGCTATCCCCAGCCCGGCCGCCGCGAGCATGTCGATGTCGTTGGCGCCGTCGCCGACGGCGACGGTCTGCGGCATCGGAACTCCGGCCCGCTCCGCGAACTCCCGCAGCGCCGCGGCCTTGCCCGCGCGGTCGATGATGGGGCCGACGACCCGCCCGGTGAGTTTGCCCTCGACGATCTCCAGCTCATTGGCGGCGACGTAGTCCAGCATCAGCTCCTCGGCCAACGGCTCGATGATCCCCCGGAAGCCGCCGGACACTACACCGCAGTGAAAACCCAAGCGCCGCAACGTCCGCAGCGTGGTCCGGGCCCCGGGCATCAGCTCCAGCTGATCGGCGACCTCGCCGATCACGGTGGCCGGCAGACCCGCCAGGGTGGCCACCCGCTGTTCGAGCGACTGCGCGAAGTCCAGCTCGCCCCGCATGGCTGCGTCGGTGATGGCGGCGACCTTCCCCTCAGCGCCCGCCCGAGCGGCCAGCATCTCGATCACCTCGCCCTGCACCAGCGTCGAGTCCACGTCGAACACGATCAGCCGCTTGGCCCGCCGCTCCAGGGTGTAGTCCTCGACGGCCACGTCGACGCGCTTCTCGGCGGACACCTGGTTCAGCGCCGTCCGCAGCACGGCTTCCGACCCCGACGGCACCGAGACCCGCAGTTCCAGGCCGGTCACCGGGTAGTCGGAGACACCGCGGATGAGGTCGATGTTGACTCCCAGGCCGGCCACCGCCCCGGCCACCGCGCCGAACGCGCCGGCGGTGATGGGCCGGCCCAGCACGAAGATGGTGTGCGTCGAGGGCTCCCGGATGATCTCCACGTCGTCGCTGTGCTCGATGCTGACGTCGAGACCCACGCCGCGGATGGCCGATTCGACGTCACGGCGAAACTCGGGGCTGTCGGCGACGTCCGCGGGACAACACACCAGCACGCCCAGGGTCAGGCGGTGCCGAATCACCACCTGTTCGACATTGAGCAGCTCGACGCCGTGCCCGGAGAGCGCCTCGAACAGGGCCGAGGTGACGCCCGGTTGGTCCACTCCGGTGACGGTGATCAGCACCGACACCTTCGGTGGTGTGCTCACCCCCGACTCAGCCGCTACTGCTCAGGGGTCGAGCGATCGGGCTCGGTGCGCGGACCGAATCCCTTCGGCGATTCGAGAGCCGTGGCGTGGCGCCCCACATGCGCCTCGGCACGCAGCCGCTCCACCATGTGCGGGTAGTGCAGCTCGAAAGCCGGTCGCTCCGAACGGATCCGGGGCAGCTCGGTGAAGTTGTGCCGCGGCGGCGGGCAACTGGTCGCCCACTCCAGCGAGTTGCCGTAACCCCACGGGTCGTCGACGGTCACGACCTCGCCGTAGCGCCAGCTCTTGAAGACGTTCCAGACGAACGGGAACATCGACGCGCCCAGGATGAAGGCGCCGACCGTCGAGGCGATGTTGTACGGCTGGAAGCCATCCGAGGGCAGGTAGTCGGCGTAGCGGCGGGGCATGCCCATGTCGCCGAGCCAGTGCTGCACCAGGAAGGTGGTGTGGAAGCCGATGAAGGTCAGCCAGAAGTGCAGCTTGCCCAGCCGCTCGTCGAGCAGCCGGCCCGTCATCTTCGGGAACCAGAAGTAGACGCCGGCGAACGTCGCGAACACGATCGTGCCGAACAGCACGTAGTGGAAGTGCGCGACCACGAAGTAGGTGTCGGTGACGTGGAAGTCCAGCGGGGGGCTGGCCAGCATCACGCCGGTCAGACCGCCCAGCAGGAAGGTCACCAGGAAGCCCACCGAGAACAGCATGGGGGTCTCGAAGGTGATTTGCCCCTTCCACATCGTGCCGATCCAGTTGAAGAACTTGATCCCGGTGGGCACCGCGATCAGATACGTCATGAACGAAAAGAACGGCAGCAGAACGGCTCCGGTGGCGAACATGTGGTGCGCCCACACCGCCACCGACAACGCGGCGATCGACAGCGTCGCGTAAACCAGGGTGGTGTAACCGAATACCGGCTTGCGGGAGAACACCGGGATGATCTCGGTGATGATCCCGAAGAACGGCAAGGCGATGATGTACACCTCGGGATGGCCGAAGAACCAGAACAGGTGTTGCCACAGCAGCACCCCGCCGTTGGCCGCGTCGTAGACGTGGGCCCCTAGATGTCGATCGGCGGCCAGCCCGAACAGCGCGGCGGTCAGGATCGGGAACGCGATCAGGATCAGGATCGACGTCACGAGGATGTTCCACGTGAAGATCGGCATCCGGAACATGGTCATGCCGGGTGCGCGCATGCACACCACGGTGGTGATCATGTTGACCGCACCCAGGATGGTGCCCAGACCGGCGACGATCAGGCCCGTGATCCACAGGTCTCCCCCGGCGCCGGGCGAGTGGACGGCGTCGGATAGCGGCGTGTAGGCCGTCCAGCCGAAGTCAGCGGCCCCACCCGGGACGATGAAGCCGGCCGACGCGGTCAGGCCGCCGAACAGGAACAACCAGAACGAGAAGGCGTTCAGCCGCGGGAAAGCCACGTCGGGCGCGCCGATCTGCAGCGGCAGCACCAGGTTGGCGAACCCGAACACGACCGGCGTCGCGTAAAGCAGCAGCATGATCGTGCCGTGCATGGTGAACAGCTGGTTGTACTGCTCATTCGACAGGAACTGCAGTCCCGGCGCGGCCAGCTCGGTGCGCATCAACAGGGCCATCAGTCCGCCGATGAAGAAGAAGACGAAGCAGGTGACCGTGTACATGATGCCGATCATCTTGTGATCGGTGGTGGTGATCAGTTTGTAGACGAGGTTCCCTTTGGGGCCGGTCCGGTCCGGGTACGGACGAACGGCCTCGAGTTCTCCCAAGGGGGGCGCTTCGGCTGTCAACAGCTTCTCCAAACATCCGGATAGGACAGGGGCCCAAAAACAGAGCTGACACGAATCTTAACCGTCGATCATGCCGACGTCAGGCCTGGTCCTACAAACTGTCGTAAACGGCTCGGCGGCGCGGCGTGTCGGTTCGGAGTGCCGGGCTGCGCGCGGGCGGGTGTTAGCGTCTGACGCGTGCTTTTCGGCGTGACCCGACCCGCGTCCCTGCGCGCGGCCGCCGCGCTGGCGGCGGCGGTCGCCGTCGCATGCAGTGGCTGCGGATCCGGCAAGCCCGGGACCAAGGCGCCGACTCCCACGCTGGTCACCCCCACCACCCAGATCGCCGGGGCGGGCGTACTCGGAAACGACCGCCGCCCCGACGAGTCGTGCGCACGGGATGCCGCCGCGGCCGATCCGGGGCCGAAGACCCGGCAGGCCCACAACGCGGCCGGCGTCAATCCGGACGTGGTGCAGGTGCCCGCCGAGCCTCAGCGCATCGTGGTGCTCTCCGGAGACCAGCTCGACGCCCTGTGCGCGCTCGGCCTGCAATCGCGGGTGGTCGCCGCCGCGCTGCCGGACGGGTCCTCGAGCCAGCCCGCCTACCTGGGCAGCGCTGTGCGCGGCGTGCCCGGTGTCGGTACCCGCAGCAACCCGGACCTGGCCGGCATCGCGGCCACCCACCCCGACCTCATCCTGGGCTCGCAGGGGTTGACGCCCAGGCTGTATCCGCAACTGGCCGCGATCGCCCCGACGGTGTTCACCGCGGCCCCCGGCCCCGCCTGGGAAGAGAACCTGCGCGGCGTGGGCGCCGCGACGGCGCGCGGTGCCGCGATGGACGCGCTGCTCAACGGCTTTTCGCGGCGGGCCAGCGACGTCGGCGCCAGGCATGACGCGTCCCACTTCCAAGCGTCCATCGTGCAGCTGACCACCGACACGATCCGGATCTACGGCACCAACAACTTCCCGGCCAGCGTGCTGGGCGCCGTCGGGGTGGACCGGCCGGCAGCCCAGCGGTTCACCGACAAGCCGTACATCGAGATCCGCGCCACCGACGACGACCTGACCAAGAACCCGAACCTCTCCGCCGCCGATGCCGACGTCGTCTATGTGTCGTGTGCGTCACCGGCGGCCGCCCAGCGCGCCGCCACCGTGCTGGACAGCAACCCGTGGCGCAAGCTGTCCGCCAACCACGACAACCGCGTCTACGTCGTCAACGACGAGCTGTGGCAGACCGGCGAGGGCCTGGTCGCGGCCCGCGGCATCGTCGACGACCTCCGCCTGGTCAACGCCCCCATCAACTAGCGCGCAAGCGAGCGGGTACCCCGGCCCTAAGGTGATACCGAGCGCCCCCCGGTGGCCCGGGAACATTACCTTAGCTAAACTTTTTACAGACGCGACCACATCGAAGAGGGATATCCATGAGCACTGTTTCGGCCTACGCCGCAACCTCGGCGACCGAACCGTTGACCAAGACCACCATCGAGCGGCGTGACCCCGGCCCACACGACGTAGCGATCGACATCAAGTTCGCCGGGATCTGCCACTCCGATATCCACACCGTCAAGGCCGAGTGGGGCACACCGAACTACCCCGTGGTGCCCGGCCATGAGATCGCCGGCGTCGTCTCCGCGGTTGGCTCCGAGGTCAGCAAGTACAAGGTCGGCGACCACGTCGGCGTGGGCTGCATGGTGAACTCCTGCGGCCAGTGCAGCAGCTGCAAGGCCGGGCTCGAGCAGTACTGCAAGCCCGGCGCGACCTTCACCTACAACTCCATCGACAAAGACGGCACGCCGACGCAGGGCGGCTACAGCCAGGGCGTCGTCGTCGACGAGAACTTCGTGGTGCGCATCCCCGACTCGCTGCCGCTGGACAAGGCGGCGCCGCTGCTGTGCGCGGGCGTCACGCTGTTCTCACCGCTGCGGCACTGGAAGGCCGGCGAGGGCACGCGGCTGGCGATCATCGGCCTCGGTGGCCTGGGGCACATGGGCGTCAAGCTCGGCGCGGCGATGGGCGCCGAGGTGACCGTGCTGTCGCAGTCGCTGAAGAAGATGGAGGACGGCCTGCGGCTGGGCGCCAAGCACTACTACGCCACCGCCGATCGCGACACCTTCAAGAAGTTGCGGAACAGCTTCGACCTGATCCTGAACACCGTCTCGGCGAACCTGAAACTGAATGACTACCTCAGCCTGCTCGACGTCGACGGCACCCTCGTCGAATTGGGCATTCCCGAGCACCCCATGGAAGTGGGGGCGTTCCCGTTGGCGCTGGCGCGGCGCAGCCTCTCCGGGTCGAACATCGGCGGGATCGCCGAAACCCAGGAAATGCTGGACTTCTGCGCCGAACACGACGTGACGCCCGAAATCGAGCTGATCGAGCCGGATTACATCAACGAGGCCTACGAGCGCGTCCTGGCGAGCGACGTTCGCTATCGCTTCGTCATCGACATCTCGAAGCTATGAGGCGACCTCGGACGGTTCATCGGGCGCGCAGTCGCGGGCGATGACTTCGGCCGCCTCCGCGTGCTCGTCGTCGGGAACGACCTCGCTGACGTCGATGCCGGCCAGCGGCCATCCGGCCGCGGCCAACGTGGCGGCCACCCGGATGATGTTTTCCTTGCCGGCGTCGAATTGCGTCATGTCGGAGATGAATTCGGCGATTTCGTCGCGATCGATCGGGTGATCGATGGTCTCCGGAGACCCTTCCTGCGCGGTGATGTGGCGCACCACCTCGCGGATCTGGTCTTCGGTCAGCGGTGTGCTGCGCAGCAATGCCATCAGCGGCACGCGGTCCGGGCCGGGGACGCCGTTCGGGTAGCCGACCTGCAGCCACTGGATCACTGAACGGCAGAAATGGTGGCGGTGATCCTTCTCGGAGGATGCGGTTTTCGTCACCTGAACAGTGTCAGGCAGTCGCATCGCCGGCGCTAGCGAGCCGTCGCTCCGTCTCCACAATTCACAAGCCGTTCATTGCCCGAACATGTCCGGGTCGGGCGCGGCGCCTGAGGTTAAATGGCCCGTCTTGTCGTTGCCCATCCCTACGATCGAGGCGTGCTCAAGGCGCTCGTCGTGCTCCCGTTGGCCTGCGGCGTGGTCGTCGGCGTCGTCGACCACAGCCCCGGGATGGGTTTCGTGGCGTTTTACCTGATGCTGCTGCTCGAGGTGCTGGTCGGGTGGTCAACCAACCGTCAATGGCCGCGCGGGGGACGGGCCGTATTCGCGGCCGTTGACGCGATGGACGGGGTGGAGTTCGAGGGCTACGTGGCCGCCCGCCTGCGCCGCGCGGGCTGGCGGGTCGCGTTCACGCCGCCAGTCGGCGACTACGGAGTCGACCTGATCGCGGAAAAGGACGGCCACTCGGTGGCGGTCCAGTGCAAGCGCTACGGCAAATCGGTGGGCGTCGCCGCCGTCCAGCAGGTGGTCTCCGGCGCCCGCCACCATGGGTGCGCCAGGAGCATCGTGGTGAGCAATCAGGAATTCACCAGGGCCGCAAAGCAATTGGCGCATACCCACGGCTGCCAGTTGATCGGCCGCAAAGTATTGCAGGCCTGGGTGCCGGCGCCGGCATCGAGCGCCAAAAATCCTGCGGGAAGAAAATCGGCCCAGCCGGTGTCTGAATAGAAGATCGGGCCGGCCCCAGTCCCTCCCCCCCGACGTGTGCGGCCGGCCCGATTCTCAACAACCTGCGGTTTTAGAAGTCCCAGTCCTCGTCCTCGGTGACGACGGCCTTGCCGATCACGTAGGACGAACCCGAACCGGAGAAGAAGTCGTGGTTCTCGTCGGCGTTGGGTGAGAGCGCCGACAGGATCGCCGGGTTCACGTCGGTCTCGTCCCGCGGGAACAGCGCCTCGTAGCCGAGGTTCATCAGCGCCTTGTTGGCGTTGTAGCGCAGGAACTTCTTGACGTCCTCGGTCAGCCCGACCTCGTCGTAGAGGTCCTGGGTGTACTCCACCTCGTTGTCGTAGAGCTCGAAGAGCAGCTCGTAGGTGTAGTCCTTGAGCTCGGCGCGTTTGGCCTCGTCGACCAGCGCCAGCCCACGCTGGTACTTGTAGCCGATGTAGTAGCCGTGCACAGCCTCGTCGCGGATGATCAGCCGGATCATGTCGGCGGTGTTGGTCAGCTTGGCCCGGCTCGACCAGTACATCGGCAGGTAGAAGCCGGAGTAGAACAGGAAGCTCTCCAGCAGCGTGGAGGCCACCTTGCGCTTGAGCGGCTCGTCGCCCTTGTAGTACTGCATGACGATCTCAGCTTTGCGCTGCAGGTTGGGGTTCTCCTCCGACCAGCGGAAGGCGTCGTCGATCTCGGCGGTCGAGCACAGCGTGGAGAAGATGTTGCTGTAGCTGCGCGCGTGCACCGACTCCATGAACGCGATGTTGGTGTAGACGGCTTCCTCGTGCGGCGTCAGCGCATCCGGGATGAGGCTGACCGCGCCGACCGTGCCCTGGATGGTGTCCAGCAGCGTCAGCCCGGTGAACACCCGCATCGTCAGCTGCTTCTCGCCGGGCGTCAGCGTTGCCCACGACGGGAGGTCGTTGGACACCGGCACCTTCTCGGGCAGCCAGAAGTTCCCGGTCAGCCGGTCCCAGACCTCGGCGTCCTTCTCGTCCTGCAGCCGGTTCCAGTTGATCGCCGAAACGCGGTCAATCAGCTTCATGTTTTCGGTCACCAGAACCCCACTTCACCCGCCGTTTTGCCTGAGGGACGTCAGGCTCCAAACACTACCCCTGGGGTACGACAACGGAGCGGAACACAAGTGCTTGTGTTTGCGTGTCGCGGACACACCCAGCATTCATTTGGACTCCCCTCCCAGTATCCACCCAGGACCGCACGCAGGATGTACCATTTGGTACATGATTACCGAAGACAGTGTCGAGATCGATGCGTCGCCGCAGCTGGTGTGGGATGTCTTCAGCGACGTGGAACGCTGGCCCGGGTGGACCGCCTCGGTGACGTCGCTCGTCGGACGGGACGGCCCCGCGCTCGGGGTCGGCAAGCGGTTCACCATCAAGCAGCCCGGCATGTCGAAGCTGGTCTGGAAGGTCACCGAGATCGATCCGGGAGCGTCATGGACCTGGGTGCAACGCTCCCCCGGCGTGCGGGTGAGCGCCCGGCACGACGTGATCCCGCAACCCGGCGGCCGGACCCTGGTGCGCCAGCAATTGGATCAGCGCGGTCTGCTCGGAGCGCTGGTCGGGCGACTGATGCTCAACAAGACCAAGCGATTCCTGGAACTCGAGGCGCAAGGACTCAAGGCCCGGTCTGAGCAGCTCAGCCGCGCCAATGGCTCGCACACCTGACTCGCTGCGGCGCGGCGAACTACTGCATGCCCTGTTCGACGAGTTCGCCGCGAACGGCATCGGCAACCGCTCGCTCCGCGATGTCGCGGCCGCGGTCGGCACCAGTCACCGAATGTTATTGCACCACTTCGGTTCTCGAGAAGATCTGCTGATCGCGGTCGTGGAGGAGGCCGAGCGCCGCCAGATGGCCATGGTCCCCGACTTGCCCACCGATCCGGCCGAGGGCTTCGCCGCCATGTGGGCCGACCTTCGCCGCCCGGACCTGCGCCGGCTGGAGCGGCTCTTCTTCGAGTGCTACTCGCGCGCGGCCCAGGGCGAAAAGCCTTTCACGCGAATGGTTCCCGGGGCGGTCGATGGCTGGCTGCGTGAGGTCGAGAACGCCGCCGCCGGCGTCCCCTATGACGGCGCGATGGCGAGGCTGGGGCTGGCCGTCACCCGTGGCCTGCTGCTGGACCTGGTCGCCACGAACGACGAGGCCGGCGTCGACGCGGCTGCGGCCGCTTTCGCGAAGCTGCTACGCGGACACGGCCCAACGGTTGGCGCGTGACGGCGGGCGCCAAACGATCGATGCCTCAGTCGGTGGTGTAGACGATCAGCACGTCGGTTCTGGCCCTGCGGGAGACCTCGGATGGGACCGATCCCAGGAGCCGCCCGGCAACGCTGCTGAGCCCGACGTTGCCGACGACGAGCAGGTCGGCCTCGATCTCCTCGGCGAGCTGCACCAGCGCATTGATGGGAGCGCCGACGACCGGCTTCTCCTCGACGTTCGTGGCCCCGGCTCGGTGCGCCCGCTCCCTGGCGTTCTGCAGGATCGCGAAGAAAGGGGCCTCGCCCACCGTGCGGTAGTCCTGACCGTGGTCGCTTCCCGGTGGGATCGCGTAGCGGCCCTTTTCCACGGGAACGGGAAGATGCGCGGTCGCAACGATCAATTTCGCGCCGTGATGCGCAGCGATCGCGGCTGCGCGGTCCACCGCACGCAGCGACGAATCCGAGCCATCGGTGCCGACCACAACGGTCTGGTAGGCAGTCATTTCCCTCCCAGTGTAAAACCAGACGGCGGCTCAACAACCCGTTCAGAGAGGAATTCGTGCATAGCGCCGAGAGCCCGACTCGGGCCATGCCTGCCCGTCGGCTCAGCCCTGCGCGGCCGCCGCCAAGCGCTTGGCGCTTGACCCGTTGCCGAAGAACTCGTACTCCTCCGGCTTGACCGAGCGGGTGTCCCGCCAGTACTCCCAGGTGTAACCGCCCCACAGCACCGTGTTCTTGCCGTGCTCGTCGAGATACCAGCTGGCGCAACCACCGCTGTTCCACACCGACGGCCCCAGCCTGCGCTGCAACTCGTCGTTGAAGGCGTCCTGCGCGGCGCGCGTCGGTGCGAGCGCCTGCACGCCCAGCTTGTCGCAGGTCTTGATCGCGCTGGCCACGTAGCGAATCTGGGACTCGATCATGAAAACCACCGAGTTGTGCCCCAGGCCGGTGTTCGGTCCCAGCAGGAAGAACAGGTTGGGCATGTCGGCGACGGTGATGCCGCGGTGGGCGGCGATGCCCTCCCGGTTCCAGCGGTCCACCAGGTCCTCACCGTTGTGGCCCTTGATCTGGACGTAGGTGTAGGAGTCGGTGACGTGGAATCCGGTGCCGTACACGATGACGTCGACCTCGCGCTCTTTGCCGTCGGCGGTGACGATCCCGTTGGGCGTGATCCGCGCGATGTGATCGGTGATCAGCTCCGTCTTCGGGTCCGCGACCGCCCCGTAATAGGTGGAGGAGTTCAGAATTCGCTTGCAGCCGATGCGATAGTGCGGGGTCAGCTTGCGACGCAGTTCGCGATCCTTGACCGACCGGCGGATGTTGTATTTCACGTAGGCTTCGATGAACTTCAGCGCGTTGGGGCGCTTGGTCATCCCGACGGCCAGCGCCTCTTGACCCCAATAGATCGCCACACGCACCAGCGCCCGCAAGCCGGGGACGTTCGCCATGGCCCGGCGCAGCGCCGCGGGAATCTCGGGGTTGGAGCGCGGCACCACCCACGGCGGAGTGCGTTGGTAGAGCTGAAGTTCGGCGACCTGCCCGACGATCTCCGGCACGATCTGGATCGCGCTGGCGCCGGTCCCGATCATCGCCACCCGCTTGCCGGCCAGATCGACGCTGTGGTCCCATTCCGCGGAATGGAAAGCGGGACCGCGGAATTCGTCGCGGCCCTCGATGTCGGGCAGGGACGGGATGTGCAGCGCCCCCGCACCGGAGATCAGGAACTGCCCGACGAATTCGCGGCCGTCTTCGGTGAACACATGCCAGCGTTGCTCGTCGTCGTCCCAGTGGGCCCGATCGACGTGCGAGTTGAACTCGATGTAGCGGCGCAGGCCGTATTTCTCGGTGACGCCCTTGAGGTAGTCCCAGATCTCGGGCTGATAAGAGAACGGGTTCTTCCAGTCGGGCTTGGGCTCGAAGGAGAACGAATACAGGTGCGACGGGATGTCGCAGGCGCAGCCTGGGTAACTGTTGTCGCGCCAGGTGCCGCCGACGTCGGTGAACTTCTCCAGGATCACGAAGTCCACGCCTTGCTGCTGCAGCTTGATCGCCATGCCCAGGCCGGAGAACCCGGTCCCGATGATGATGGCGCGCGCATGCACGGGCTGGTGTGCGGATGTCGGTTCGGCGTGTGTCACAACGTCGGTCACGGTGGATCGATCTTCCTGTTAGCTCCCCGAATACCCAGTACCCAGGGTATCGAATGGCACGAGTGTTGACGATCGCCGGAACGATGTCAACGTGCCAAAGGTCCTCAGCTCGCCGCGGGGCTGCTGGGAACCACGCTGTGAACCGGCTGGTCGGGGTCCATCGTGATGCCGAGCACCTCGGCAGTGCCGACGATGACCCCCACCATGATGGTCGTCAGGTGGGCGACGAACTGGTCGCGCGGCATGCGGCGAGCGCTTTGCGGGTCCGGGCCCAGCCACCACTCGGTGGCCGATGCGGCCGAGCCGAAGGCCGCGTGCGCGGCCAGCTCGAACGCCGCGTGGTCGAGCTCCATCTCGCGCAGCTCGTCGTCGAACAGGTCGGCCATCGCCAACGTGATCCCGCGGCCCTCGTTGAGGATCTGGGGGCTGGCCGAGGAGCGGCCCTGGATGAACACCCGCAGCACGTTGGGGTGCTGGTCGACGAGGCCGACGTACTCGTCGACGGCGCGACGGATCACCTCGCGCGCCGAGTCGGTCTTCAGGTCGACGGACGGGAAGATCGCCGTCCAGAGCATGTCGCGCAGGCGTTCCCCGATGGCCTGGAACAGATCGGACTTGTCGTGGAAATGCCGGTAGATCTTCGGCTTGGCGGTGCCGGCCTCCTCGGCGATCTCCCGCACGCTCAGCTCGGGCCCTAGGCGGTCGATGGCGCGAAACGCCGCATCCACGATCTCGCCGCGCACCTTCTTGCGATGTTCGCGCCACCGCTCGCTGCGCGCGTCGACCTTGGCCCCCGGCGGCTTGACGCTGGGGTGGGGTGGTCGCGGAATTCTCACCACGTCAAGCACCATACCCCTCTGGGACCGCCCTGAGCCGCTGACCTGGGCAGACTGCGCGCCAGGCACCGGACGCGGCGATCAGAGCATGCAGGACACGCAGCCCTCGACCTCGGTGCCCTCCAAAGCCATCTGCCGCAGCCGGATGTAGTACAGCGTCTTAATGCCCTTGCGCCAGGCATAGATCTGCGCCTTGTTCACGTCGCGGGTGGTCGCGGTGTCCTTGAAGAACAGCGTCAGCGACAGCCCCTGGTCCACGTGCTGGGTGGCCGCGGCGTAGGTGTCGATGACCTTCTCGTACCCGATCTCGTAGGCGTCCTGGAAGTACTCCAGGTTGTCGTTGGTCATGTAGGGGGCCGGGTAGTAGACGCGGCCGATCTTGCCTTCCTTGCGGATCTCCACCTTGCTGGCGATCGGGTGGATCGAGCTGGTGGAGTGGTTGATGTAGGAGATCGACCCCGTTGGCGGGACGGCCTGCAGGTTCTGGTTGTAGATGCCGTACTCCTGCACCGACTCCTTCAGCCGCTTCCAGTCGTCCTGGGTCGGGATCCGGATGTCCGCGTCGGCGAAGAGCTGACGCACCTTCTCGGTCTGCGGCTCCCACACCTGCTCGGTGTACTTGTCGAAGAACTCCCCCGACTTGTATTTCGACCGCTCGAAACCGCCGAACGCCCTGCCCCGTTCGATGGCGATGCGGTTCGACGCGCGCAGCGCGTGGTAGAGCACCGTATAGAAGTAGATGTTGGTGAAGTCGATGCCTTCCTCGGACCCGTAGAAGATGCGCTCCCGGGCGAGGTAGCCGTGCAGGTTCATCTGTCCCAGCCCGATCGCGTGGGATTCGTTGTTGCCCTGCTCGATCGAGGGCACCGACGTGATCGACGTCTGGTCACTCACCGCGGTCAGCGCGCGGATCGCCACCTCGATGGTCTGCGCGAAGTCGGGCGAGTCCATCGCCTTGGCGATGTTCAGCGACCCGAGGTTGCACGAAATGTCCTTGCCCACTTTGGAATACGACAGGTCGTCGTTGAACTCCGACGGCGTGGACACCTGCAGGATCTCCGAGCACAGGTTCGAGTGCGTGATCTTGCCCTCGATCGGATTGGCCCGGTTCACCGTGTCCTCGAACATGATGTAGGGGTAGCCCGACTCGAACTGCAGCTCGGCCAGCGTCTGGAAAAACTCCCGCGCCTTGATCTTCGTCTTGCGGATGCGCGCGTCGTCGACCATCTCGTAGTACTTCTCGGTCACCGAGATGTCGGCGAACGGCACCCCGTAGACCCGCTCGACGTCGTACGGCGAGAACAGGTACATGTCCTCGTTCTTCTTGGCCAGCTCGAAGGTGATGTCGGGAATCACCACGCCAAGGCTCAGCGTCTTGATCCGGATCTTCTCGTCGGCGTTCTCGCGCTTGGTGTCCAGGAAGCGGTAGATGTCGGGGTGATGCGCGTGCAGGTACACCGCGCCGGCCCCCTGGCGCGCCCCGAGCTGGTTGGCGTAGGAGAACGAGTCCTCGAGCAGCTTCATGATCGGGATGACGCCCGAGGACTGGTTCTCGATGTTCTTGATCGGCGCGCCGTGTTCACGAATGTTGGTCAGCAGCAACGCGACTCCCCCGCCGCGCTTGGAAAGCTGCAGGGCGGAGTTGATCGATCGCCCAATCGACTCCATGTTGTCCTCGATGCGCAACAGGAAGCAGCTCACCGGCTCCCCGCGCTGCTTCTTGCCCGAGTTCAAGAACGTCGGGGTGGCCGGCTGGAAGCGGCCGTCGATGATCTCGTCGACCAGCTTCTCGGCCAGTCCGGTGTCGCCGGCGGCCAGGGTGAGCGCCACCATGACCACGCGGTCCTCGAAGCGCTCCAGGTAGCGCTTACCGTCGAACGTCTTCAGTGTGTAGGAGGTGTAGTACTTGAACGCGCCGAGGAACGTCGGGAACCGGAACTTCTTGGCGTACGCGCGGTCCAGCAGCTCCTTGACGAAGTTGCGCGAATACTGGTCGAGAACCTCACGCTCGTAATAGTTTTCACGAATCAGGTAGTCGATCTTCTCGTCCTGATTGTGGAAGAAGACCGTGTTCTGGTTGACGTGCTGCAGGAAGTACTCGCGGGCCGCCAGCACGTCCTTGTCGAATTGAATCCTGCCGTCGGCGTCGTACAGGTTCAGCATCGCGTTGAGCGCGTGGTAGTCCGTCTCCCCGGGCAACGTGTGCGCGCCGGACGTTACAGGCTCTGCAGTGACGGTTGGTGGCACGTCTGTTCCTTCCAGAATTCTTCCAGACCCGCACGGACGGCTTCCACGTCGTCCGGGGTTCCCATCAGTTCGAAGCGGTAAAGGTACGGAACGCCGCATTTGCGTGAGATCACGTTGCCCGCATAGGCGAATTCGGCGCCGAAGTTGTTGTTGCCCGCGGCGATGACGCCGCGGATCAACGACCGGTTGTGCTCGTTGTTCAGGAATGCGATGACTTGCTTGGGGACATAGCCACCGGCATTCAGGTCTGGGGTGGCCCGGCCGCCGCCGTACGTGGGCAGTATCAGCACGTACGGCTCGTCGACCTCGATGCGGCCATGCAGCGGTATCCGCGTGGCGGGAACACCCAGCTTCTCCACGAAGCGGTGGGTGTTCTCCGACACGGAGGAGAAATAGACCAGTGGCGATCGCAAGCGCGGCGGTGGGGGCACCTCCCGCTCGCGGGGGACCGGGCGAAGCGGGTCGCCACTCATCCAGCTTGGGTTGCGCGACTGCACCGCAACCTCCTTACCTAACGTCCGCCGCTAACTGCTCAGGCGCTGAGCGCCGATTCCGCGATGGCCTTGATGCGGTCCGGCCGGAACCCCGACCAGTGGTCGCCTCCCGCCACCACGACGGGGGCCTGCAGGTAACCCAGCGCCATCACGTAGTCGCGCGCCTCGTTGTCCAGCGTGATGTCGACCTTCTCGTAGCCGATGCCCTGCTTGTCCAGGGCCTTGAACGTGGCGCTGCACTGCACACATGCCGGCTTGGTGTACACGGTGATGGTCATAGAAGCCGCTCCTTTGCGGAAGGTGGGACTTGTACGGACTGGCAACTACTCGGGTACTGCAACGAACTCTGTCCTCGCTGTGTTACAGCGGCCCGTCAAGTCCCCCGATTCCCGTCCTGCGGCCGTCGGGGTCGAATGACCTATCGAGCCGATTTCGGGTGGTGAACCAGGCCCCGGTCGGGCTGGTGAACCTGGGATCTGCCGGTGCTCAAAACACTACACCTAGTGGCTGACAAGATATCGAGATACAAGATGTTCGGAATAACATTTCTGAAATTCGCTGGTCGTAAGCACTCTGAACGACATACGCCCGGCGTGTCGCAGGTCACATTCCTCGCCTAAGTCATCCATGCGAACGGGTATATCACCGACCACCGACAACTCCCCGTCGGCGCTGGCCCGGTCCCCCAACCCGCCCCGCCGCCAGCAAAGCCGCCAGCCGGGGCTGGCGGCTTCTGCTATCCGGTTACAGCAACCTCGCTGGTCGTCCGGCGGCCGGCTTGTTGACTTCCGCCAATCAGTCGACTTCGGCGACCAGTTTCCCGACGACATCGCGTACATTCCCCGAGAGCTCGGCGTGCTCCGCGGGCGCCTTGCCTTCCAGGGTTTTGAACGGCACCGAGAGCTTGATCGACTCGACCACGCGGGCGCCGGCAATCCCGAACGACTTGCGGGTTTCGTCGTGCGCCCAGACCCCGCCGTATTGGCCGAAAGAGCCCCCGATGACCGCCAGCGGCTTGCCCTTCAGCGCGCCGTCGCCGAACGGGCGGGACAGCCAGTCGATCGCGTTCTTGATGACGGCCGGGATGCTGCCGTTGTATTCCGGAGTGACCACCAGCGCGGCGTCGGCCTCGGCCGCCGCGGTGCGCAGGGCCGTCACCGGCCCCAGCGGGGGGGCGTCGGCAGTCATCGCTTCGTCGATCTCCTCGTTGTAGAACGGCAGCTCCCCGAGCCCTTCGAAGATCGTGATGGTGACGTCGCCCGGCGCGACGTCGGCTGCCAGCTGGGCGATCTGTCGGTTCACCGAGGCCGCCCGAAGGCTCCCCACCAACGCCAAGATTTTGGTTGCCACTGTTGCAGTTCCCTTCGGTTGTCGGTTTCCATCCTCGCCCCCCCCTAACCGGACTAAGGTCCGATTTATTCCGACGGCCGGCGCTAAAGTGCAGTCATGATCGAGCGGCTGGACTCGTTGCCGTTGTCCGCCCCGCAGGTGGTGCACCAGGAGCGGGGCGACGCGGCGCGCAACCGGGCGCTCTTGCTCCAGGCTGCCCGAAACCTGATCGCCGAGCGCGGCGCCGACGCGGTCACCATGGACGACGTTGCCGCCGCCGCCGGCGTCGGCAAAGGCACGGTGTTCCGCCGATTCGGCAGCCGCGCCGGCTTGATGATGGTGCTGCTCGACGAGGACGAGCGAGCCAGCCAGCAGGCTTTTCTATTCGGCCCGCCCCCGTTGGGGCCCGACGCTCCGCCGATCGACCGGCTGGTGGCGTTCGGCCGGGAGCGGATCTGCTTCGTCCATGCCCATCACGAACTGCTCTCGGAAGCCCACCGCGATCCCCAGACTCGCAACAGCGCGCCGGTCTTGGTGCACCACACCCACATCCGGGTGTTACTCCAGGCGGCCCATACCACCGGCGATCTCGACGTCCAGACCGATGCGCTGCTCGCTCTGCTCAATGTGAACTACGTCGAGCATCAGCTCAACGATCGCGGCCATACCCTCCAGACCCTCGGCAATGCCTGGGAAAGCTTGGCGCGCAAGCTCTGCGGCCGCTGATGAGCCCGGCCTGGGTGCTGCACGTCGACCTCGATCAGTTTCTGGCGTCGGTGGAGTTGCGCCGCCACCCCGAACTGGCCGGGCTGCCGGTCATCGTCGGCGGCAACGGCGACCCGTCCGAGCCCCGCAAGGTCGTCACCTGCGCCTCCTACCAGGCCCGCGAGTTCGGCGTGCACGCAGGGATGCCGTTGCGGGCCGCCGCGCGCCGCTGCCCCGATGCGACGTTTCTGCCCTCGGATGCGGCCGCTTACGACGCGGCGTCCGAGCAGGTGATGGGGCTATTGCGAGATTTGGGGCATCCGGTCGAAGTGTGGGGCTGGGACGAGGCGTATGTCGGGGTGGCGGCGGCCGATCCGGCCGCCGTGGCCGAAGAGATTCGCACGATCATCTCGTCGGAAACCGGGCTGTCCTGTTCGGTCGGAATCAGCGACAACAAGCAGCGCGCCAAGATCGCAACCGGCTTCGCCAAACCGGCGGGCATCTTCACGCTCACCGATGCGAACTGGATGACCCTGATGGCGGATCGCCCGGTCGACGCACTGTGGGGCGTTGGCCCCAAGACGGCGAAAAAGCTTGCCACACTGGGAATCACGACGGTGTGGCAGCTCGCGCACAGTGATGCCGAGCTGCTCACTTCCGTGTTCGGCCCGCGCACCGGCCTGTGGCTGCTGCTACTGGCCAAGGGCGGCGGTGATACCGGTGTCAGCGCCGAGCCGTGGATTCCGCGCTCCCGCAGCCACGTCGTCACCTTCCCGCGTGACCTCACCGATCGCACCGAAATGGATTCGGCCATAACACAACTGGCCGAACAGGCGTTGGCGGACGTGCTCGTGTCAGGCCGGATCGTGACGCGGGTGGCGGTTACCGTACGAACCGCGACGTTCTACACCCGCACCAAAATCCGCAAGCTGGCGGCGCCCACCACCGATCGCGACACCATCGTCGCTGCGGCGCTGCGCGTGCTGGACCTATTCGAGCTCGACCGCCCGGTCCGGCTGCTCGGGGTGCGCCTCGAACTGGCCATGCCGGACTAGCGGCGCCGGGGCCGGCCGCAGCGCGCGGGTGAAGATGACGTTGACCTGCCGCATCGCCACGCTGTAGGGCCACCAGGCCAGCCGCTTGAACGCGTACAGCGCCCGGATGTCCGGTGAGGTGTAGATCAGGTAGCGGTTCTTGGCCACCCCGGCCAAGATCTTCTCGGCCGCCTTCTCCGGCGAGACGGCGTGGCCGCTGAACCGGTTCACCCAGCGCGCAACCTTGGGGTCTTCGCGGTCCACCCCGGCGATCTCGACGGTTTGGACCAGGGGAGTATTCACCGCTCCCGGCACCACGACCGACACCCCGATGCGGTGGCGGGCCAGGTCGAAGCGCAGCACCTCCGAGAGGCCGCGCAGGCCGTACTTGCTGGCGCTGTACGCGGCATGCCACGGAAGCGCGACCAACCCGGCCGCCGACGACACGTTGACCAGGTGCCCGCCGTTGCGGGCGGCCACCATCGGCGGCACGAACGATTCGATGACGTGGATCGGACCCATCAGGTTGATCGCGATCATCTTGCTCCACTGATCGTGCGTCAGCCGGTCGACGGTGCCCCAGGCGGACACTCCGGCGACGTTGAGCACGACGTCCATGCTCGGACGGTCGTGGTGGACGTCGGCGGCGAACGCCGCCACCTGGTCGTAGTCGGCGATGTCGAGGGCCCGATGTGCGGGCACCTGGGCGCCCAGCGCGCGGGCGTCGGCCACGGTGAGCTCGAGGCCCTCCCGGTCACGGTCGGTCAGATAGAGTTCGGCGCCCTGTGCGGCCAGCCGCAACGCGGTGGCCCGCCCGATGCCGCTGGCCGCGCCGGTGACCAGACACCGCTTGCCTGCGTAATACCCCTGCTGCCCCATTGCCGTGACGATACCGGCGGTAACGCCCTACGGGCGCCCGCCCCACAGCGCGTGGAGCCACAACCGCTCGAGCACGCGCACGCGGCGGTCGCGATCGCTGTCACGGCCGGCCAGGATGGGGTCGCCGGTCAACATCAACGCGGTGGTACCGGCCAGGGTGCGGATCAGTGTCGGCAGGTCGTCGCTGATCGGGCTGGCGGTCCCGGCCTTCATCTCGGCCTCGACGATGGCGACGATCTGACCCAGCACCACCTCGAATTGTTGATCCATGAGGTTGCGGATCTCGACGTCGGTGTTGCGGGCCTCGTTGCAGGCGGTCATCACCGGGTCGTTGTGCGCATAGACGGCCGCCGCGCTGCCGACCATGCGCTCGGCGAACTGCTCCGGCGACTCGCCCGGCTGACGAGGGGCGAAATCCTGGGTTAGCTCTTCGAGTTCCTCGGCGGCCTCGGCCATCAGCTGGGCGAGTACGGCGTACTTGGAGTCGAAGTAGAAGTAGAAGCCCGACCGGGCCACCCCGGCCCGGAGGCTGATGGTGCTGACCGACAGCTCCGCGAATGGCTTCTCCTGCAGCAGTTCCCGCACCGCCTGCAGGATCGCCTGGCGCTGCTTGTCGCCGCGCCGTTGCCCGCCCGGCTCCGGAGTCGGGGCGTGGCTGCTCATTCCCTGACCTTGCACCACGCCGGTCAAAAAGCAAACTTGACAGCCGTCAAGTTTTTTCCGAAGGTTATAAGACAGTGACGGCTGTCACCTCGGAGGGAACGCAAAGGAGCGTCTATGACCGCCACGATCAGCACCCCGCAGTACCTGCTGGACCAGGCGCGGCGCCGGTTCACCCCGACGCTGAACACCATCCCGGGGATGGGTGCGGTCGAAAAGCGTCTGCTCAGCCGCGACTGGGAAACCAAAGTGCTGGCCGAACCGCCCGCCGGCAGCGGCCTGAAGCCCGTGCTGGGTGACGCCGGCCTTCCAATCCTCGGGCACATCATCGAGATGTTCCGGGGCGGACCCGACTACGCATTGCATCTGTATCGCACCCGCGGCCCCCTGCACTTCCTCGATTCGCCCATCATGCCGGCGGTGACCGCGCTGGGCCCCGACGCCACCCAGGCCGTGTTCTCGAACAAGAACAAGGACTTCTCGCAGAAGGGCTGGCACCCGGTGATCGGGCCGTTTTTCAACCGCGGCCTGATGATGCTGGATTTCGACGAGCACATGTACCACCGGCGCATCATGCAGGAGGCCTTCACCCGCACCCGACTGACCGGCTACGTCGAGCACATCGACCGGGTGGCCAGCGACATCGTCGCCAACTGGCCGACCAACGACGCGCGGTTCCTGTTCCACCCGGCGATGAAGGAACTCACCCTCGATGTCGCGTCCCTGGTGTTCATGGGGCACGAGCCGGGCACGGACCACGACCTGGTGACCAAGGTCAATCAGGCGTTCACGATCACGACGCGCGCGGGCGGCGCGATCATCCGGCAGCCCGTTCCGCCGTTCAAGTGGTGGCGAGGGCTGCGCGCCCGCAAGCTCCTCGAGGACTACTTCATCGAGCGGGTGAAGGAGCGCCGCAACGCCACCGGCAATGACATGCTCACAGTGTTGTGCCACACCGAGGACGACGACGGCAACAGCTTCACCGACGAAGACATCGTCAACCACATGATCTTCTTGATGATGGCCGCCCACGACACGTCGACGTCGACGACCACCACCATGGTGTACAACATGGCCGCGAACCCGGAGTGGCAGGAGCGGGCCCGTGAGGAGTCGGCGCGGCTCGGCGACGGCCCGCTGGACATCGAGGCGCTGGAGAAGCTGGAGACGCTCGAACTGATCATGAACGAGTCGCTGCGCATGGTGACGCCGCTGCCGTTCAACATGCGGCAGGCCGTGCGCGACACCGAGCTGCTCGGCCACTACATCCCAGCCGGGACCAACATCACCATCTGGCCCGGCATGAACCACCGGCTGCCCGAATTGTGGACCGAACCAGACAAATTCGATCCCGAGCGCTTCGCCGAGCCCCGCTCCGAGCACAAGAAGCACCGCTACGCCTTCGCGCCGTTCGGCGGCGGCGCGCACAAGTGCATCGGCATGGTGTTCGGTCAGCTGGAGGTCAAGACCGTCGTGCACCGGCTGCTGCGACGCTACCGGCTGGAGCTGGCCCGGCCGGGCTATCAGCCGCACTTGGACTACGGCGGTATGCCGATACCGATGGACGGCATGCCGATCGTGCTGCGCCCGCTGTAGGCGACGCCGAACGCGTCAGGCGATCAACCGGTTGGCGCAGGCGATCACCGCGCGCAGTGCCGACTGCGTCGAATCGTCCGACCAGCCCATCGCCCACTCGTCGCGGGCGCCGTTGCTGCCGCAGACGAAGGTCGCGGTGTACCCGCCTGATCGCAGCTGGTGAAATTTGAGGATTTCCACCGGGACTGCGCGCTCGTGTAGCATCGCGCTGAGCGCCGCGATCGGGCCGCCGGCTGCGGCGGTTGAGGTTCTGATGTGGTCGCCGACGGCGATCGTGGCCCGGAAGTGGCGGGGCTGCGGCCCCCGCCGTCGGTGGGTATCGCTGCACGCCCAGTTGCCGAGGCGGATCGGGCCGGCCGTGTGACCGTAGGTCGCGACGAAACGCTCCCAGGACATCGTGTCGGCCTGTTCCCGCAGACCGCGGGGTAACGGCGCGCCGAACTGCTGGGCGAACCACACCGTGGCGGCGCATTGGCTGGCTTGGTTACTGGACGGGTTGAGCCGCTCGGAAAGAGTCATCGTGCCGGTCTTCTTCGGTCGAGAGGAGTGACCGACGGCAGTAGCTTCCGACCCAGCGGGGGGTCGGTCTAGGTCAGACCCCGCTGCGGGTGCTAGCTACTACGGCCTTCTTAAAGGCACGTTCGAGAAGACGCACGAGCGCCGACATTAGCCTCATACGGCCCTGACGTGCAAGTTCCGGGGCGACGGGATAACGCGCCGATCGGTCTCGAAATTTTTCGTCGATTTTGGTTTACTCATGTTGAACAGCGGGTATGGGGCTGGGGCACTGCTCATTCAACGGCTGTGCAACAACCTCACGGACGATTGATGAAAGAAGGCTCATCATGAAGGCGAAAGACGCCAAGAAGACCCTCAAAGTCGCCACCGTGGCCGTCGGGTTGGCCGCGATGTTGCTGATACCGACGGGCTGTGCAGCGACCGCGGGCACAACCTGCACGGTGAACGCCCTTGGCCAGTGCATCTAAAGATGTAGACAAGCGGCCCGTTTGGCCGCCGCGTGGGCGCGGTTCCGAGCGGTCGCTTTCGTTATCCGGGTTCATCCCGGTGACGGACTAATTACCTCGCCTTCACGCAGGGCCTGCAAATCGCATTGCGACGTCATACCGCGGTTTAATCGCCGCTTTAGGACACTTGATCGAGTGCCCTAAGTTGGCCACATTCATTGTTTAATGACGTCTCAAACGTAGGTCTGCGGCTGACGTTATCTCCTCCAATTACTCACTGGCACAGCATCATTTGGGCTGAACGCCCCCGATACTAAGCCCGGGGTGATCCACAAATTCTAACTAGCGGGATAAAGGGCTTTACGTGTGTCGAATAGGAGTTAATATTTTGACTGCAGTGCTCGTTTACACGCGCGGGGCTATACCCCTTGGATGAAAGGTGCGAGTATGAATTCAATGAGGACGAAGAGGGTTCTTAAGGCCGCTGCAGCTGCCGCGGGATTCGTAGCGGTCCTGGCCCTGTCGACGGGATGTGCTTCGTCAGCGGCCGGCAGCGGCGGTCTTCTTGGTGGCACCACTGGTGGCACTGTGGGCGGGATCATAGGCGGCATCACGAGCGGGCTCGGCCTCTAACCGATTACGTCAAGCAACCCCCGGCAAATCGCTTCCCGGGGGTTGCTTGCGTTTAGCCGTTCGGCCCGACCGACGGATCGAGCCGCAGATACGCTTGAATCGTCGTGCCGCTGGTGGTCGTGTGGGTGCGCACCAGGTCCGAGATGGCGTTGACCAGGTACAGCCCGCGGCTGGCGGGGCCGCACGGCCCCGGGTCCATCCGGCCCACCAGCGGATCGTCGAAGCAGCCGGTATCGCGCGCCTCGCACACCAGATAGCCGTCGTCGCGCCAGAAGGCGAGCTGGCACGCGCCGTCCGTGTACATCAGGCTGTTGCTCGCCAGCTCGGTCGCCACCAATTGCAGGTCCTCGATCCCGTCCTGGGACAACCCGATCCACCCGGCGTAATTCGTGGCGAACGAACGCGCGGGGCTGAGGTCCGACGACTTTTTGACCAGGTAGGTGACGGCCCCCGGATTGCCGGGCAGCGGCCGGTTGCAGCGCTGCAAGGCGGCGTCGGGCGCGTAGTCGGCGCTGCGTTGCAGCGCGTCGCCGCTCCATAGCAACGGGTGCGTCGCTCGGGCGTCCGCCAGCACGTCGTCGTCGAGGCGGCGCCCGTCGTAGAGGCACAAACCGGTTACCTGGTAGCCGTCCATTGCTCCGTTGACCAGCGCCTCGTGCTCCACGCAGGCGACCAGCTCTTCCGCGGTGCGGCCGGGCCAGGCGACTTGACTGACGATCCGCACCCGCTGGTCGGGGTGGTCGTCGACGAAAGCCCCCTCCATTGCCATCAGCCGGCTTGGGTTGCGGGCGACCTCGGTGATGTCGACCATCTGCAGATCGGCCGACGACTCGAACGTGCCCAGCGCGTCGTGGAGTAGCGCCAATTGTTCCGACGGCACGGCGACCATTACGGCCTCATCCATCGCCAGCCCGTCGCTGACGAAGCGGGTCACGAAGTCCAGGTACTCCTGCTGGGATTGGTAGATGAGTGCCGAATGGAGGAGGCCAAGCTTTCCAATTTGGGTGCCCGCCGTCACTCCAGCACTCTCGCTCTCGATCACAAATGCCAACCCCCTGCTGGACCGGCCGTTCACTTCCTCCCTCCCCAGTACCCCCGACGGGCCTTCGCTATACCGCGCTGCAGATCACATCTGAGAACTACAGCCACCAGGACGCGGCGGCGTCCAGATGACGCCGCACGCGATAGCGGGCCAGGCTCTCGTCACCCGCCTCGATGGCGTCCACGATCCGCAGGTGAGCGTGGTGGACGGCCAGGACGTCCGCCCAGGTCGGCGGCGCCTGCCCGGTGCTCGACCAGTGCCGCCGGAACAACTCGACGATGATGCGCAGGAACAAGTCCAGGAGCGAGTTGCCCGCCAGCTGGGCCAATCCGACGTGGAACCGGAACTCCTCGACGGCGGCGTCGGCGACGTCGCCGGGTGTTTCGTCGACCTCGGACCGATGGGCGGACAGGAAGGCGGCCACCTCGGATTCGCCGCGCCGCTTGACGGCCTTGGCGACGTTGTCGATCTCGATGGCGTCCCGGACGCAACGTAAGTCCTCGCGGCTCGGGTCGCGGTACTGGAGGTACAGGGCGATGGTGTCAATGCTTGCCTGCGCCTGGGGTTTGGCGATGACGAGCCCGCCGCCGGGCCCGCGGCGCATATACGCGATCGAGTGGTATTCGAGCAGTCGCACCGCTTCGCGAAACACCGCGCGGCTCACCCGATAGCGCTCGAGGAGGGCCGTCTCGGTGCCGAAGACCGAACCGACCTTCCAACCGCCGGCGGCGATGTCGTCGCCGATCGTGGCCGCCAGCATCTCCGCCAGCTTGCCGCGGGGTACCTCGATGTTGAGCGGCCGCGGCCTGCGTCGTCTGCTCGCGTTGCCGGGGTGATGGTGCTGCAGCCAGGCGGTCACGGCCTCGACGTGTCGTTCGCTGAGCGTCTTGGCCCGCGCCGAGTCGCCGGACGTGACGGCCGCGACGATCTCGGAGTGGTCGACGTGCATCCGGTCGACCGCCTCGATGGCCTCGCTGG
Organism: Mycobacterium sp. 852002-30065_SCH5024008; assembly: GCF_001665645.1. Lineage (NCBI taxonomy): Bacteria > Bacillati > Actinomycetota > Actinomycetes > Mycobacteriales > Mycobacteriaceae > Mycobacterium > Mycobacterium sp. 852002-30065_SCH5024008. The sequence goes on from NZ_LZSZ01000169.1 coordinate 24,758, forward strand.
CCGTGTCCGTCCGCGACTGCAGGGCGTAGCGGGTGGTGAGCCGCATCAGCACATCGATAAACAGTTGCAGAACAGGGTTTTTCGATTGCTCCGCCAGGGCGATGTGGAACTCGTCCCGCGGTGTCGGCAGGCCGGGCTTCCACTGTTCCTCGCCCCGCAGCACGGCCCGCAGCCGAGCGATGCCCGCTTCGTCGATTCGTTCGGCGGCCAGCGAGGCCGCCAACGGTTCGAGCACCAGGCGCGCATTGAGCAGGTCGCCGAGCGTCGTGCCGAGGTATTCGAGATAGATGACGACGGCGCGGGT
>NZ_LZSZ01000170.1:0-82235 GCF_001665645.1 Mycobacterium sp. 852002-30065_SCH5024008
TTTAATGATACGTTGAGCAAGTAGTTGTACTCTTATGCGATCGCGGGCAGCGTCAGATGTGTATAAGAGACAGCCCGTGGGGCCGCCGGGGACGCCGCCGCCACCGCCGCCCGGGCCACCGCCACCGGTCGGCCCGCCGGGGACGCCGCCGCCACCACCGCCGGGGCCGCCACCGCCTGTGGGGCCGCCCGGAGCGGTGCCGCCGCCGCCAGGTGTGGACGGAGCCACGCTGGACGACGGCGTGGTCGTCGGGGTGGTGCTGCTGCTGCTCGGCCCTTTATTGCCGCCGCCGCACCCGACCGCGAACACGAGCATGGCCGCACCGCCGAAGAGCGCGACCGAAGTCCTGGCTGCAGATCTCATCGAAGTCCCCAATCCCCACTTGCGCCACGGCAACTGGTCCATTTCTCCTTACCCCGGCACGCGCCCGTGCAAACGGGATTCGATGCGGGACTTCTGCCCGGAAACGGCGATGGCCCATCCACCGGGATGGGCCATCGGTACAAGTGGCGGGCGCGGCTGGCGCCAGGCGAAAATCGCAACGGAAGCGAGTGCGTGGGAGCCGATGGCCCATCTCGGGCTAATGGGCCATCGGCGAGCCAAATCGTATCCTCGGACAACTGTTGCTATGCGGGAATTTGCTGCATCAGTAATAAGAAATTTTCTTATTCGTAAATTGGATACCGCATCCGCGTCGTGACACGCCGCCGTGAGCCGCATCAGCAGCCGCAGTCAGACCTGCGCCCACCTGAGCGAACGGCGTCCGCTCCCTAGGCTTCCTTGGTGATCAACTTGCGCAGCGCCACCCGGTCGGGAGTCAGCAGCTCGGCGATGCGCGGCTTGTTCACCTCGGCGACGATGATCTCGCCGACCTCCTGGTAGACCTCGCTGAAGATCCCGTGGGACTTCATCTTCTCGGTCTGATAGAGGTTGTCCTCGGTCGGCGTCACGTAGTAAACCGCGTCGGCCTTGAACCGGTGCACCAGCCAGAGGTGAATCAGCGTCATCAGGCGCTTCTGGCGCAGCTTCTCGGCGAAGGTGTTCTGGTCACGCACCTGCAGGATGCTGCGGCCGTGCCGGTCCTTGATGGGATCGACGACGACATTGGCCAGCTGCTCGTTCCCGTTGCCGTAGATGCCGAGCTCGAGAACGTCCGAACCGGCGCGGCGGGGCCGCAGGGTCACCCGCAGCTTTTCGCCGAGCTGGTAGTTCTCGCTCCACAGCGCCAGCCACTCCTCCAGCAGCTTCTTGGGCACCTCGGTCTGCGCGAGGTGCTGATGCTGGGTCGAGCCCTTGCCCATCGCCTTGGTGGTCGCCGTACGCCCGGACGATGCCTGCAGCGCCGCGTCGCTGCGTGGTCCGCCGACCAGGGTCTGCGGGGTCCGGTAAGGCGACTCGACCAGGCGCATCTTGCGCTGCAGCCGAGCCAGCGCCAGCATGCCGTCCTGCTGCAGCGACGTGGCGAACTCCTCGGCGGCGACACCGTCGATCTGGTGGCCGCCGTAGGTGATGAAGTTGAAGACGAAGCCCATCTTGCCGAGCTCCTCGGGGAAGCGCTTCATCTCCTCGTCGGTCATCCCGGTGGTGTCCCAGTTGAAGGACGGCGAGAGGTTGTAGGCCAGCATCTGCTCCGGGAATTCGGCGTGGATGGCGTCGGCGAACTGACGGGCGTCGGCGAGATCGGCGGTCTTCGTCTCCATCCAGAGGATGTCGGCGAACGGCGCGGCCGCGAGCGACTTGGCGATGGCGTACGGAATGCCGCCGCGGATCTGGTAGTAGCCCTCCGGCGTCTTCGACAACTCCGGCTCCCATGGCGGATCGACGCCCAGTTCCTTCGCCTTCTCCCGCGCGGCGTAAAGCGATGCGCGCGCGGCGAACTCGCGCCACTCGTCGGGGGTCATGCTCGGCGACTCGTCTTCGGTCTCGCCGAACGAGAGCACCTCCGCGACGGCCTCGCTGTAGGTCATCAGCCCGGCGTCGTCCTCCCACGCCGCCACGAATCGCGACTCGACCTGGTCGAAGAGGTCATCGATCGAGCCGTGTCCGTCCTCCCGCAGGGCGTTCACGGCCTCGGAGATCAAGCCCTGGATGCCCTGGCGCTCGAGCCAGGCGCTGGCGGCGGCGTACTCGGAGTCGGCGAGGGCGTAGAGCAGGTGGCCGTTGAGCTCCTTGACCCCGAGCTCGTAGAAGCGCCGGACCAGCGCCAGGAAACATGCCTTGTACGAAGGGATGTTGAGGTTGGTCGCGCCGAGCAGGAACGGCTGGTCGCGCTCGTCGGCGCGGCTGTCGATGAGGTTGGCCGCCTCGGCGTCGGTGCGGGCGACGATGATGCCGGGCACCTTCATGACGTCGAGTTGGAACCGGGCCGCGTTGAGCCGCTTGATCTGTTCGTCCGACGGCACCAGCACCTTGCCGCCCTGGTGGCCGCATTTCTTGGTGCCCGGGCGCTGGTCTTCGATGTGGTAACCGGCCACGCCGACCTCGGCGAAGCGGCGGATCAGGTTGCGCACGTGCGGGTCACCGCCGTGGCCGGTGTCCGCGTCGGCGATGATGAACGGCCGGTAGTCGTACGCGGGTGTGGTGGCGCGCTGTCGTTCGGTCATGTTCAGGCGCTGGTACTGCTGGTTGCGGTCGGCGGTGAGCAGGGCGCGCACCAGCACCGCCGCGTCGTCGGGCACCTGGCTGAGGGGATAGCTGGCGAGGTCGGGACCGGGGTCCTCGGTGGTGGAGCCCTTGGCCGAGGTCGCCCAGCCGCCGAGGTAGATGCCCTCGATGCCCATCCGCTTCATGGCCACCGCCTGGCCGGGCGAGTAGGGGCCGAATGTCGTAATGCTCTTCTTCGCGGCGAACAGCTCGCGCAGCCGGTCGTAGAAGGCGGCGGCCGCGTTCCGTGCCACCGGGTAGTCGGTCGGGATGGTGCCGCGCTGCTCGACCACCTGGCGGGCCGTGTAGAGGCGCGTGATGCCGGCGAAGCGTTGGTCGTCCATGTACCGCTGCGTGGCGGCGATGTCGTCTTCGAACGATGTCCGGACTTCGGTGTCCGAGTCAATGATGGCCATGGCCTTACGCTCCTCTTCGGCACGATTCCCCTGGACGGAGTCTATCCCCGGAGATGACCTTTCAATCAGGGGCCGAAAGACCCATGCCAAAACTGTTGCCGGACGCCTGTATCCGCAACCCGGCGACGGCGCGGCACGGCCGCGGGCCACCAGGCGGGCGGTCGCGGTGTGCACCGCTTGCGGCGCAACACTTTTCGCGCGCAAGACCCGGCTCAGCCGGGACCGCCGGGCGCGCGCCGGGCCAACCACTCCCGCTGGCGACGGACGAACCCCGCGTCGACGACCCTTCCGTGGCCCGGCACGTAGACCGCGTCCGCCCCGCCGACCGCGAGCAGCCGCTCGAGGGTGGCCGGCCAGGCGGCCACGTCCGAGTCGGCGTCGATCGAGGGATCGGCGGACTCCTCGACAAGGTCGCCGGTGAACACGACGACCGGGTCGTCGGCCCTCCCGGGGGCGACCACCACCAGATCCGAGGTGGTGTGGCCACGTCCGAGGTGGGCGATCGTCACGGTGCGGTCGCCGAGGTCGATGGTGGCGTCGAAGACTCCGCGCCGCGGGGGTCGCAAGGCGGCGATCGCTTGGTCTATCTCCGCGGGGTCGGCGCCGTGGTGCAACGCGTCGTCGCGCATCCGGTCGGTCCCCGAGGACAGGCATTCGACCACCTCGGGCGCGCAGTAGATGTCCGCGTCCGCAAACGCCGAAGAACCCAGAACGTGGTCAAAGTGCTTGTGGGTCAGGACGATAGCGCTGACCGGGCGGCCGGCGAGCCGTCGCACGCCTGCGTCGATTGCGGCCGCCTCGGCGAGCGTCGTGCCGGTGTCGACCAGCAGTACCCCGGTGCGGCCCCACACGAGTCCGACCGTGACATCGCAGAACGGCAGCCGGCAGCGATGCACGCTGGCGGTCAACCGTTCCCAAGCGAGATGCACACGAGCAAGGTAGCGTCAACCGGGCCTGAGCGGCCGGGGAGGAATCTCTAGATGCGCGCAGTCGTCATCACCAAGCGTGGCGGTCCGTCGGTCCTGCGGGTCCAGCAGCGGCCCGATCCCCCGCCGCCGGGTCCGGGGCAGCTCCGGGTGGCGGTGCGCGCGGCGGGCGTGAACTTCGCCGATCACCTCGCCCGCGTCGGCATGTATCCGGATGCGCCGAAGCTCCCGGCGGTCGTCGGCTACGAAGTCGCCGGGACCGTCGAGGCCGTCGGCGACGGTGTCGATCGCGGCCGCGTCGGCGAGCGGGTGCTGGCGGGTACCCGCTTCGGCGGCTATGCCGAGATCGTCAACGTGGCCGCGAGCGACTCAGTGCCGCTGCCGGCCGCAATGAGCTTCGAAGAGGGCGCCGCCGTTCCGGTCAATTACGCCACCGCGTGGGCCGCGCTGCACGGGTACGGATCGCTGCGCACCGGGGAAAGGGTGTTGGTGCACGCCGCGGCCGGCGGGGTCGGTATCGCGGCCATCCAGTTCGCGAAGGCCGCCGGGGCCGAGGTGCATGGCACCGCGTCGCCGGCGAAACACGAGAAGCTGGCCGAACTGGGGGTGGACCGGGCGATCGACTACCGCCGTGACGGTTGGTGGCGTGGCCTGGATCCGTACGACGTGGTGCTCGACGCGCTGGGTGGCACGTCGCTGCGGCGGTCCTACGCGCTGTTGCGGCCGGGTGGACGGCTGGTCGGGTACGGGGTGTCGAACCTGCAGCATGGTGAGAAGCGCTCGCTGCGGGCGGCCGCCCCGCACGCGTTGGCGATGCTGCGCGGGTTCAACCTGATCGACCAACTCTCGGAGTCCAAGGCGGTGATCGGCCTCAACATGCTGCGGCTGTGGGACGACCGCGGCACCCTCGAGCCGTGGATCACTCCGCTGGCCCAGGCGCTCGCGGACGGAACGATCGCTCCCGTCGTCCATGCGGCGGTGCCGTTCGCCGACGCGCCGGAGGCGCACCGCATCCTGGCGGCCCGGGAGAACGTCGGCAAGGTAGTCCTGGTGCCGTGAGTTTTTAGCGGCGCTGCAGTGGTTATCTATCTCCCATGGCTGTCACCGAATCCCGCGAGGTCGTCATCGAGGCGACACCGGATCAGATAATGGATGTGCTGTTCGACATCGAATCGCTGCCCGAGTGGTCCTCGGTTCATCAGAAGGTGGAGGTTCTCGAGCGGGACGATCAGGGCCACCCCACCAGATCGAAGCAAGTGGTCAAACTTGTCGGTGTCAGCGACGAGCAGGAGTTGGCGTACACCGTTCACGACGACGGCGTCAGCTGGACTCTGGTCAGCGCCAAACAGCAACGCGCGCAAGACGGTCGCTACACGCTGACGCCCGACGGAGACTCCACCCGGGTGAACTTCGATCTCACCGTGGACCTGTTGATGCCGGTGCCCGGGTTTTTGATCAAGCGTGGGTCCAAGAGCCTGATGGACACGGCCACCAAGGGATTGCGTAAACGGGTACTGGAGCGCAAGGGCGGCAACTAGCGGCACCCAGGCCGCCGAATCGGGCGCTTCCGGATGGGCGCCGCGCGAGCGACACTGTTCATATGGAACCGAAACCCGTGAGCAACTTTCGACGGGTCGCATCTCTCGCCGGTGCGTTGGCGGTCCTCGGCGCGGTGGCCGGCTGCGGCGGCCACGGTGACACCCGGGTGACGGCGCCGTCGACGCCGAAGGTCACGACCCTGGGGCGGACCGTCCCGGCCGCCCCCGCCGACGGACCGTTGACCATCAGCAGTCCGGCGTTCCGCGACGGTGCGCCGATCCCCGTGCAGTACACGTGCAAGGGGGCGAACATGGCCCCGCCGCTGACGTGGTCGGCCCCGTTGGGGGCCGCACTCGTGGTCGACGACCCGGACGCCGTCAACGGCCTCTATGTGCACTGGGTGGTGGTCGGAATCGGCCCCGGTTCCGGCAGCACCGCCGACGGTCAGACGCCGGCCGGCGCGACCACCCTGCCGAATACCGCCGGCGAGCCCGCGTACAAAGGCCCCTGCCCGCCGGCGGGAACCGGCACGCACCATTACCGGTTCACCCTCTACCAGCTTCCCAACGACTATCAGCTGCCCGACGGGCTCGCCGGTGTCCAGGCGGAGCAGGCGATTGGCGGCGCCGCGACCGCGCAGGCGCGGCTGACGGGGACCTTCGGAGGCTGAGGCCGCCCTTTCAGGCCATATCGTCGAGCGCCTGATAGCCGGCGTTATAGCCGGGTGTGAACGTGATGCCGGGCCCGCCGTGGCATCCCGCACCGCCGAGGTAGAGCCCTTCGATGGGAATCGGAAAGTCGAGGAATCCCTTGGGGCCGGGCCTGTTCGGGCCCATCAAGTCCGGATGCAGCAGCCCGTGGCAGAAGTCGCCCGCGGGCGCACCGAACATCGTGTTCATGTGGTAGGGCGCAAACGTGATGTGGCGGATCACGATGTCCTTGAAATTCGGGGCCAACCGGCTGATCTTGTTGATAACACGCTGTGCCATAACATTTTTGAGTTGTCCATGGTCCTGGCGGTCGACTTCGACCGGGAAGGCGTACGCGTAGGCGCTCGCGGCGTGCTTACCGGGCGGCGCCATGCCCGGATCGTGCACGGACGGAATCTGCATCCCCATCGACGGGTTGTCCGGCACCACACCCCGACGGCAGTTCTCCCAGTTCAGCTGTTGTTCCTCCGGCGCCCCGAAAATCCCGACCGACTGCTGCATGCCTTCCTCGTTCAAAAACTCATAGGGCGGGGCGAATTCGGGCAGCCCGTCGAGGGCGAAGTGGATCTGCACGAACGACGCGCGGTGGTCTCGGCCGGAAAGACGTGAGATCAGCTCCCCCGGCACGTGTTCGGGGGCGATCAGCTCGGTGAGCGTGACGTCCGGCGCGAGGTTGGAGACCACGATCGGCGCGGTGATCGTCGAGCCGTCGCGCAACCGCACCCCGGTCACGGCGCCGTGGTCGACGAGGATTTCCTCCACCTTGCTGCGGAAGCGGATTTCACCGCCGTGGGAGACGAAGAGCTCACGCAGGTGTTCGGTGAGCGCACCGATGCCGCCCTTGAGTTTGGTCATCATCGCCGTGCTGTCGTCCGGCACCGCCAGAGCGAATGCCAGGCAGGTGGCACTGCCCGGCGTGTAGGGGCCGCGGTAGGTGGAGTTGACGGCCAGGAACGCGAGCATCCCCCGCATGACCGCGTGCTTGTCTTTGTCGGGCAGGTAGCGGTCGATGACGTCCATCGCCGACCCGAACAACATCTCGTGAATCGCGCGTCGTTCCGCGTCGTTTGCCGCGCACGCGTACATCTCGTCGAGGGTTTTGGGTGGTGTGCGAACGTCGAAGCGGCCCAGTGCCTTTGCGGGTCCCTGGCTCCAGCCGATCAGTTCGGCCATGCCGGTGACGGCCTCGATGCCGTGCTTGGAGCCCAGGTGCGTCATCAGTTGCATCGGGTCGCGGTAGAAGATCATCGGCTCCTCGCCGTGATCGCCGATGTTGGTCGACATCACCTCCGGCTCCACCGTGGGCAGGGTGTCCAGCCCGAGATCCTTGGTGATCTGGCTCGCCGTCGGGAATTGGACGGAGCCGGCGATCTCGTACCGGAAGCCGTCGATCAGTTCGACGGTCGCCGCCATGCCTCCCGCATAGGTGTTGCCTTCCAGGCACAGCGTCCGCAGGCCCGCGCGCTGCAGTACCGCGGCCGCGGTAAGTCCGTTGTGGCCCGCGCCCACGACGATCGCGTCGTAGTCCGACATGGCGTCCTCCCTCATTGGTGCGTGACAAGGATATGTCAGTACTGACATGATAGGAAGATGTCAGTTCTGACAAATTTCGGCCGGCTGGGATACCATTCCGGGGGGATGAACGCGCCGACGAACCGTCATGAGCTACGCCGACGATCGACGCACGAGGCGCTGCGCCAAGCGGCATTGAAAAGCTTTGCAAGCAAAGGGTTTACCAACGTAACCGTGACCGAGCTGGCCCGGGAGGCCGGCGTAACCGAACGGACTTTCTTTCGCCACTTCCCCACCAAGGAGGCGGTGCTCTTCCAGGATTACGAGACGCAGCTGGCATGGCTGGCCGAGGCGCTCGCCGACCGTCCCGCGTCCGAGTCGCTGTTCGATGCGGTGCTGGCGAGCGTCGCGGCCTTCCCGCACGACCTCGAAGTGGTCCGCCAGGCCGCGACGGCCCGCACGGAGTTGATCAGCGCGGAGCGCATCGCGAGCCATCTGCGCGTCGTGCAGTCGTCGTTCGCCCAGGTGCTGACCGATTTCGTCAGGGATCGAAACCCGGGCGTGGCGAACGTCGATCTGCTCGCCGAGGTGACCGGTTCCGCCCTGGCCGCTGCGCTCGTTGTGGCGGTGGAGAATTGGGGCCGCAACGGCTGCAGGGGCGACCTCGGCGAACTCGTCGCGTCCAGCCTGGAGCTGCTGCGCTCGGGTTTTGCGCCGCTCGCCTGATCCGTTGGGCTTCCCGCGCTGAGCGCTCACTCAAACGTTCTGCGCGCTCTGGACGGCCGTCTCGACGAAGCGGCGCAGCACGGCGTTGCGGGCGCGCGGCAGGAACGCTATCGAGACCGGGCTCGTGGGGGCTCCGCGCAGCGCGACGAACCGGACGCCGGGGTGGATGTTGCGCCGTACCGCGACGTCGGGGATCACACCGATCCCGCGATCGGCCGCGACGGATTCGAGCCACTCGTCGAAATTGGTTGTCTCAACGACCGTTTTCGGTCCCTCGCCCGCCGGCCACGACCATGGCCCGGTGGTCCCGCTGGCGGTGTTGACGACCAGCGGCCACTGCGGGACCTCAGCCCAGTCCAGCTCCGATCTGGTCGCCAGCTGCGAGTGGACCGAACACACGGCCACACGGGACTCGTCGAACAGGTGCACCACCCGCACCTGGGTAGCCGTCACCTGGCCGCGGACGACGGCGACGTCGACCCTGCCCTGCTGGACGGCGCTCAGCGGATCGTCGGTGCGGACCAGCCTGACCGTGGTCCCGGTGGCCCGCTCGAAGCGGGCGACGGTGTCCTGCGCCCACGGGTCGGGCAGCAGCCAGCTGAATCCGAGGCCGATGCTTGCCTGCCGGCGTACGGCGCCGAACGCCCGTTCGAGCTCGGCGAGGACCCGTTCGACGTGGTCGAGGAAAGTCCGTCCGGCCTGGGTGGTCTCGACGTGCCGCGAGGTGCGGTCCACCAGCGTCACGCCGAGCGCATCTTCCAGTTGGCGAATGGTGCGGCTGAGCGCCGGTTGGGTGATGCGAAGTTCGTCGGCGGCCCGCGTGAACGACTGCAGTCGCGCCACCGCCTCGAACGCCCGGAGGTGGCGCAACTCGATTCGACCGCTCGCGAATGCGCCCATGCCTGACAAGCATAGATCGATTACAGCAGGCATTTCACAGGCCATCTCGACGGACCTAACGTCATAGCCAAGGACATAGACAGAGGAGACGAAATGCCGCTGCTTTACATCGACCTCATCGAGGGCCGCACGCCGTCGGAGGTCGGGGCCTTGCTCGACGCGGCTCACGAGTCCGTCGTCGAAGCGTTCGGGGTGCCGCCGCGCGACCGCTATCAGGTGGTGCGCACCCATCCCGCCCACGAAATCGTCGCTTGGGATACCGGTCTCGGCATCAGCCGCTCGTCGCACCAGGTGATCATCAACGTGGTGAGCCGGCGGCGCACGCGGGCGATGAAAGAGAAATTCTACGAGCTGCTGGCGACCAACCTGGCCGAGCGGTGCGGCCTCGACCCGGCCGACCTGATCGTCTCGATCACCGAAAATGGCGACGAGGATTGGTCTTTCGGCCACGGCCGGGCACAGTTTCTCACCGGGGAGCTGACGTGAGCCTCGACACGCGGCTCACGGAATTCTTCGGCATCCAACACCCCGTCGTGCTCGCCCCGATGGCGATGATCTCCGGGGGCCGGCTGGCGGCGGCGGTGACGTCGGCCGGCGGCCTGGGCCTGATCGGCGGCGGCTACGGCGACGCGGAATGGCTGCGGCGCGAATTCGACCTGGCCGACGGGGCGAACGTCGGGTGCGGATTCATCACCTGGAGCCTGGCCCGCCAACCCGAGCTGCTCGACGAGGCCCTGGCCCGGCGGCCCGCCGCGATCATGCTGTCCTTCGGTGACCTGCGGCCGTTCACCGACCGCATTCGCGCCGCCGGCGTGCCCGTCATCGCGCAGGCGCAGACGCTCGACCACGTGCGCCAGGCCCTGGACGCCGGCGCCGACGTCGTGGTGGCGCAGGGCGGGGAGGCCGGCGGCCACGGCATGACCGTCCGGTCCACCTTCACGCTGGTGCCCGACGTCGTCGACCTCGCCGCCGCCCGCGCACCGGACACGCTCGTGCTGGCCGCGGGCGGGGTGACCGACGGGCGCGGCCTGGCCGCCGCGCTGGCGCTCGGCGCCGACGGCGCGCTCGTGGGCACCAGGTTCTGGGCGTCCCCGGAGGCGTTGGTGTCCCCCCGCGCGCACGGGCGGGCGCTCTCGGCCACCGGCGACGACACCGTTCGCACGCGCGCCTACGACCTTGTGCGGCGGCTGGATTGGCCGGCCGGATACAACGCCCGAGCGCTGGGCAACGCCTTTCTCGACAGGTGGCATGGCAACGAGGACCAGCTGGCGGTGGAGCTGCCCGAAGTCGTGGCCGACTACGAAAAGGCTGTCTTTGCTGAGGATTTCGACACAGCCGCCGTACTCGTCGGCGAGGGCGTGGGACTCATTAACGATGTCCGGCCGGCCGCTGACATCGTGCACGACATGGTCCGCGACGCGGCGCGAATCCTCAATAAGGATTCAGTACAGGGGTGACCAGTCCGATGTGCGCAGCAGGCGGCTTTCCCACTGGTCGCGGTATTTCAGCGCCTCGACCATATAGCTGCCGGGCTTCCGGTGCTCTGGGGCAGTCTCGGTTGTCAGCAGGTGGACGAGCGCTGCATAGTTGTTGAAGTTCTCAATCTTCTGCCACAGCATCGCTTCTCGTCGGCGGTGACTACCGTGGGCGACCTGAAAGCACGCTTGAATATCGAGGATCCGCATCTCTTTTGGGGCTTTGGACAGCAGCCGGTAATAGATCTCGTCCCACATCCGGATGTAGTCATCGAGCGCGGCGTCGGGCCAGCCGGTGTCTTCCATGAACAGGCTCAGGGGGTGGGTCGCACCGTCGGTGGGCACCGTCGCCAGGTCGACGGTCTGCAGCGGTGACCAGGCAACCGGCAACAGCAGCTTGCCCGTCACCTCGTGGCGCAGGTTGTCCATTTCACGCATCCACGGCTGGAGGTCGCCGCGTTGGGCTCGGCGAGCCAGCCTTTCCCAGGCCGCACCGTCGACGATGCCGGTGATGGTGACCACGTTGTAGGACAGCCCCGAACCGTGGGCGTGATTGGTGTACCAGAGCAGCCGGGCGTCGTCACCGGCGGCGAGCATCGGCATCCAGCCCTCGCGGTAAGCGGCCTCGAATTCGTCCTGCCGCGCGCCGACCACTTTGTGGGTCTCGTGTAGGAACAGCATCGGAACTCCTTGCCGTCAAGCGTCTTTGGCGATCAGCGCGGCGAGCTCGCGGCGGTTCACCTTGCCGGTCGAGCTGTAGGGGATGTGCTCGACGATCGCCAGCCGCTCGGGCAGCTTGAAGTAGGCGATCAACTCGCGACAGTGTGCTCGCAGCTGTTCGAGAGTCACTGGCGCGCACGCCATCACGGCCGCCCCCACTCGCTGGCCGAGCTCCTCGTCGGGGATTCCGGCGACCGCGACATCGCGCACCGCGGGGTGCGAACGAAGCGCTTCCTCCACCTCGATCGGCCCGAACTTCTCGCCGCCACGGTTGATGGTGTCGCTGAGCCGTCCGCTCGGGAAGAGGTAGCCGTCGGGGTCTTGGCGGGCGAGGTCACCGGTGCGCAGCCAACCTTCGGTGACGTTCTGGGCGGTGTTCACCCACAACTCGCCGACCGTTCCCGGCTCGACGTCCTCTCCCGTCTCGGGGTCCACCACTCGCACGTCGACACCGGGCAGCGGCCGGCCGACCGATCCCGCGCGGGCCGGATCGCGGTGATCCGCGGGCAGCAGCGTCGTGTAGGCGCCGAGGGTCTCCGTCTGCCCGAATACGTTGGCGAACGCCACATGTGGGAGGGCGTCCATCGCCCGGCGCACCAAACTGATGGGTGCGGCGGCGGCGCCGTAGGCGACGGCGACCAGAGACGACAAGTCGGCGGCGGCGAAGTCGGGATGGTCGAGGATGCGCTGCAGCATCGCGGGAACCAGGAACGTGGTGCTCACCCGATGCTCGGACACCAGGCGCAACCACTCGCCCGCGTCAAATCGCCGCTGTACCACCGACGTGTTGCCCGAGTACAAACTGCCGAGCGTGCCCAGCGCGCCCCCGACATGGAAGAACGGGACGCACATCATCCCAACCGAGGGTCTGGCGTCGGCCCGGAACGGTGCCGCCATCCCCTTGATCCGCCTTGTCAGCTGCCGGCCGCTGATGCCGACGGCCTTCGGGAGTCCCGTTGTCCCGCTGGTGAACAAGACCAAGGCGTCGCGGCCAGCGTCGTCGCCGGACGGCGGCGCTGACCCGCCGGCGCCCTCCAACAGATCGCTGCCCGTGACCACCGCCGGCGCACCGGCCTCGCGGAGCCGGTCGGCGTACGGCTCCCCCGCGACGGCCACCTCGGCACAGCCCGCGCTCGTCAAAAGCCTGTGGAGTTCGGACGGGGTCAGCGCAGGGTTCATCAGCGCCGCCGCGGCACCGATGCGGGCCGCCCCCAACACCGTCGCGATCGAGAGCACGCTTCCGCCGTCGACGACGGCGACGCGCTGGCCGGCGGCTACGCCGCGTTCGGCCAGGCCGGCGGCGCACCGGTCCACGGTGGTCGCCAGCTCGCCGTAGCCGATCGAATGCCCATCGACGATGAGCGCAATGCGGGCGGGATTGCCATTGGCGGCGGCCTCGAGCATCGTTGCGATAGTCATCGTGCGCGGCTCAGTAGAAGGGTGACCATGCGGAGGTGCGCAGCAGCCGGCTGGTCCACTGGTCGCGCAGGTCGAGGGCATCGTGCATCCAGGTGCCCGGGGCGCGGTATTCGGCGGGAATCCGGGTCTGGAGCAGCCCGAGCAGCTGGTCGGGCCGCTGAATGCGCTGCATCAGGACGACCTCCCGGTGCAGGTGGCTGCCCAGCGCGGGCTGAAAAGCCGCCTGGATCACCAGCATTGACGACGGCCGCTGAAGGCTCTGGGCATACACGTCGCCGCTGCGAGCGATGTATTCCTCGAACTTATCCGGATACGGCCACATGGTGTCTTCCATGTAAAGGGTGAGTTCGTGCTCCCGGCCGTCGACCGGCACCTCCTGCGACGTGATTTCCTGCAGTGGCGACCACGGCAGTGGCGCCAGCAGTTTGGCCTCGACGTCGTAGCGCAGGTCGTCCAGCTCGCGCATCCACGCCTGCAAATCACCCTGTTGCACCCGGAGCGCAAGGCGCTCCCACGCCGCCCCGTCCCGAACGGCGGTGACGGTCACGACGGTGTAGGACGGTCCGCTGCCCTGGGCGTGGTCGGCGTACCAGAGCAACCGGGCGTCGTCACCGGCGGCGAGCATGGGCATCCAGCCCTGCCGGAACGCGGCCTCGAAATCGTCTTCGCAGCGGCCGCGCACCTTGTGCACCTCGTGCATGAACAGCACGTCGAGACGGTAACCCCGAACGCGTTCCCGGGTCTACAGGTCTGCGATCGCGCCCTGGACAGCCGAGTTGCGAACTGGTTTGCTCGACTCAGTAATTAACTCACCGGGCAGGAGTCGCCGATGGCCCGTCTCAACGTGCCGGATGGCCCCGGCGGCGAAGCCGCCATGATCTGGACGCTGCGGCCGCAACTCGGCGACATGGTCGAGCGGATGATCCGCGGCGCATACCAACAGAGCGTTCTGCCGGCCGACGAGCGCGAGCTGGCCAGGATGCGCATCGCCCAGATCAACGACTGCGTGGCCTGCTCGGGCTTTCGGGCCCAGTCGGTGCTGGACGCCGGCGTCACGCCGGAGCTTTACGACAACGTCGCGGCGTATGCCAGCTACCCGGGCTACACACCCCGCCAACGGCTTGCCATCGAGTACGCCGAGCGCTTCGCCACCGACCATGCCTCGCTGGACGACGCCTTCTTCGGGCGGCTGCGCGAGTCGTTCTCCGACCCCGAGATCCTCGATCTCACCCTCTGCGTCGCGGTATTTCTGGGCCTGGGACGCTCGTTGACCGTGCTGGGCGTCGACCAGTCCTGCGCAATCGATCTCTAGTAAGGAACCGAATGGACCTGGCGACCGTCGACGAATTACTGACGACGACGCGGTCGGTGCGAAAGCGCCTCGACTTGGACCGGCCGGTCGGCCGCGAGGTGATCCTCGAGTGCATCCGGCTGGCGATGCAGGCGCCCACGGCGAGCAACGCGCAGGACTGGCGCTGGCTGGTGATCACCGACGCCGACAAGCGCGCCGCTATCGGCGAGATCTATCGCAGCATCGGCGCCGAATACCTTGCTTACGCGACCAAGCAGGCGTCCGATCCGCAGACCAGCGCGTGTACGCCGGCGCGCTGGCCCTGACCGACACGCTGGGTAAGGTCCCCGTGCACGTGATCCCGTGCCTGGCGAACCGCATCGACAATTCGACTCTGCTGACCGCCGCGTCGGCCTGGGCGTCGATCATCCCGGCCGGCTGGAGTTTCCTGCTCGCCCTGCGGTCGCGGGGGCTGGGATCGGTGTGGACGACGATGCATCTGGCCAAGGAACGGGAAGTGGCCCAATTGCTCGGTATCCCGGACACGGTGACGCAGGCCGCGCTGTTCCCGGTGGCCTACACGATCGGCACCGACTTCCGGCCGGCCACGCGCCCGCCCGCGGAAACCGTGACGTTCTGGGATAGCTGGGGAGACGGCTGATGCAGTCCTACACCGTGCGATTCCACGTCGATGCACCGCCGGCGAAGGTGTGGCGGGTGCTGCATCCGCCCGCGCCGCCCAGCGCGCCGCGGCCCCGAGTCCTCAAATGGCCCACCGGCAGCATGGAGATCCTCAACGAGGGCAACGAGGCCGGCGAGGGCCTGGTCCGCACCTGCGTCTACCCGGTGCCCAAGTACCTGCTGTCTGGGGGCCGGGCGCGGTCGTGGGAGACCGTCACCGAGGCCGAAACCAACAAGCTGTCACGCTACGTGGCCGTCGGCGCGCCGCTGTGGTCGCGGGCCGAGGGTTATCACCGGCTTGAGGAGCAGCCCGACGGCACCACGGTGCTGACCTTCCACGAGACCTATCACGCCTACAACCCGCTGCTGCGGTTCTTCCTCGAACGCCCGGTGCACGCGAAGATTTCTCGGGACAACCTCGATACGTACGAGCACGCGCTCAGCTACGCCGGCAGCGTGCGGCGGCTTCCCTAAGGGGTTCGTTGGGCGCCGTGACCATGGGTTACGCATCCGGGGGCGCCGGCCGGCGGATGCCGCTTTGCGTGAATTTGGCTGTTCAGCCCGGTACGCTGACGTGCTATGGGGTTTGAGGCTGGTGTATTTACGGCCGGACGGTTGGCCGTCACGGGGTTGATGATTGCGGGCTGGGCAGTGTCGGTGGGCGTCGCGGGTGCCGACCCGGACCCGACGGGACCCGCACCCGGACCGCCACCGTCGTCGGCCTCACCGGCACCCTCTCCCGCGGCCTCGTCGGCGCCCTCACCGGCCGCCTCTCCCTCGCCGTCTGCTGGGGCCTCACCGGCCGCCTCGCCGGCACCGGAACCGAAGACGAGCATCGACAAGGACGGCATCTACAACGTCGGGTCCGACATCGTGCCGGGCATCTACAGCTCCGGGGGGCCCCTCGACAACGGCACCTGCTACTGGAAGCGGATGAGCAATCCGGACGGCAACATCATCGACAATTCGATGAGCAAGAAGCCTCAGGTGGTGCAGATCGACCCGACCGACAAGGCGTTCAAGACGTCGGGTTGTCAGCCGTGGCAGCTGACCCCGGACGCCGCCCTGCCGCCGACTACACCGCCGGCGGGAGTGCAGAGCACGCTCGGCCTCCTCAACGGCCTGCTCGGCGGCGGCCAGGGCGGGCAACAGCCGCCCTCGCCCGCTCCCCACAACTGACGGTCCTCACGGGCCGTGGCCAGTGCGCAACAAGCTGTCGTCGTCGGTGCCGGTGTCAGCGGTCTGACGTCGGCCGTGTGCCTGGCCGAGGCCGGCTGGTCGGTGCGAGTCTGGACGGCCGCCACGCCACAGCACACGACCTCGAAGGTGGCGGGCGCGGTATGGCTGCCGCCACGGCCGGCGGAGCGCGCAAGCGACACGCTGTATTGGACCGAGCACTCCCTGCGGGTCTTCCGCGAACTCGCGGACGACGCCGACTCGGGCGTTCAACTGTCGCCCGCGATGGCGGTCGGTGAACTGACTGCGGCCGAGGCGATGTCGTCCGCCGCGGCGTTGATCCCCGACCTGCGCCCCGCCGACCCCACCGACCTTCCGGGCGGCTTTGGCAACGGCTTTCGCGCCACGTTGCCGATGATCGACATGCCGCACTATCTCGACTACCTGACCCGGCGGCTCGCCGCGGCCGGCTGCGCAATCGAGGAGCAACCGGTGCGGTCACTGGCCGAGGTCGCCGATGCCGCGCCGATCGTAGTCAACTGCGCCGGTCTGGCCGCCGGATCCCTGACCGGCGACGACACGCTGCGCCCGCTGTTCGGCCAACACGTCGTACTCACCAATCCCGGTCTGCGGCAACTGTTTCTGGAAATCAACGGCGGGCCGGAATGGACCTGCTACTTCCCCCACCCACAGCGCGTCGTGTGCGGCGGCATCAGCATCCCCGGCCGCAGGGACACCACCCCGGACCCCGACGTGACCGAACGAATCCTGCACCGCTGCCGCCAGATCGAGCCACGGCTCGCCGAAGCCGAGGTGGTGGAGATCATCACCGGGCTGCGTCCCGACCGCCCCTCGGTGCGGGTGCAGGCCGAGGCGCTGGGACGTGCCCGGTGCATCCACAACTACGGCCACGGCGGCAACGGCGTGACCTTGTCGTGGGGTTGCGCGCGCGACGTGGTCCGCCTCGCCGGTCAGCGGGAGGCGCGGTGAGCATCGACTACAGGTTGGACGCCCACATCGTCACCATCACGATCAACCGTCCCGAAACCCGCAACTCGCTGGACATGGAACACTTCCGCGACCTGGCCCACGCGTGGGCGGCATTCCGCGACGACGCCAGCGCCTGGGTGGCGGTGATCACCGGTGTGGCGCAAGACTTTTGCACCGGCGCCGACCTCAAGAAGTTCATCCCCGAACTCACCGGCGACCTGCCGCAGCCCGAAGGGTGGAACAAGGACGACGCCATCCACGCCGTCCTGCACCGCTTCCCCGTCTACAAGCCGATCATCGCCGCGGTCAACGGCACTTGCGTCGCGGGCGGCTTTGAAATGTTGAGCTCCACCGACATCCGGGTCGCCGTGCCCGCCGCGCGATTCGCGGTGATGGAACCCAAGCGGGGCCTTTTCGCCGGTGGCGGCAGCACCGTGCGGTTGCCGCGTCAGATGCCCTATCCGCTGGCGATGGAGTTGCTGCTGACCGCCGACATGGTGGACGCGCAGCGCGCGCTGGCGATGGGGCTGATCAACCGCGTCGTCCCGCCGGAACGGCTGATGGATACCGCGTACGACTACGCCGAGCGCATCGCGGCGAACGCGCCGCTCGCGGTGTTCGCGACCAAGCAGTCGGCCGTCGAGGGCCTGGCACTCGACCTCGCGTCGGCGTACGACAACGAAACCCGGCACAGCGACCGCATTTTCGAGACCCAGGACGCCAAGGAGGGGCCGCGGGCCTTTGCCGAGAAGCGTCCGCCGCGGTGGCAGGGCCGCTAGCGCCGGCTGACGTCCCGAATGATCAGCGACAGCACCCAGCTCACGATGGACAACACGATCGCGGCCCAGATCGCCGTCCACCAGAAATGATCGATCTGCAAACCCCAATGTGTGGTGTGCTCGGTGATCCGGGCGGTGATCCACAACATCAGCGCGTTGACGACGACATGGAACAGCCCCAGGGTCAGGATGTACAGCGGGATCGACAAGAACTGGACGATCGGCTTGATGAACGCGTTGACCAGACCGAAGATGACGGCGACGACGAAGATGATGCCGACCCGTTCCAGCTTCGTGTCACCGCCGACGAACGTGATCCCATGGACGAATTTTGTGACCAGCCATAGCGCGAAACCGGTCAGTGCGGCGCGAAGCAGGAAAGGGCCCATGCCCAAGATCCTCTCACCAGGCGTGCGCGAAGGGCAGCCTGTTGAGTTGAATGCTGATATTCCTCGCTAAGCGTCGCCGCGCTGCGACGACAGGTACTTCACCATCTGGCACAGGTTGACGACGGCCGCGCTCAATTTGTGGATCGTCGCGTCCCGATCCGCCACACACGACTGCCAATCGGGGAACTCCTGCGGAGCTTTCTGATTGTCGGCGTTGAGGTGCATTTTCTGCTCGATCTGGTCGCACAGATCGGCGAGGGTCAACTGACCCGGCGCGCTGCTATCGGAGAACCATTTGTCACTCATCTGAGATCGTCGCCTTCCAAAAATCCCCGGCTTTGTCCTGAGGCTATCGGGCCGACCGCCACGAGGATTGCGCGGCCGCTTAATTTAAGTTGTAGAAGCGCTGGGCGTTGAGCCCGCCGATCTTTTCTCGGGCCTCTTCGCTGATATCCGGGCGGGCCCGCAGGTGCTTGGTGCTTTCCGGCCATTCACCGTCCCAGTGGGGGTAGTCGCTGGCGAACATGATGAAGTCGGCGCCGAGCACGTCGATCACCCCGGGCAGGATCGGTTCCTCCGGCTCGCACGTCACCCAGATGTTGCCGGCGGACAGGTACTCGTGCGGGTCGCGCCGCCAGCCGCGTTCGACCCAGTCGCCGCGCTTCTCGTAGTGCTCGTGCAGGCGATCCATGAAGAACGGGACCCAGCCCGCGCCCGCTTCGAGGAAGGCGACCCGCAACCGCGGGTGGCGCTCGAAGACCCCGCCGGAGACCAGCGCCGTCATGGCCGTCATCTGATCGAACGGGAAACTAATGCAGTGCACCTGAATGTAATTGGTGAAGCGGTCGACACCGATCTTCGGCAGATGGATGCCCGGGGCGCCGTGAATGCCCAGCGGCATGTCGAGGTCGACCGCGGCGGCGTAAAAGGGGTCCAGGTCGGGGTGGTCGAGGTTACGCGTCTTGAGCGCCGGCGGAACCAGAGTCGCCACCAGCCCAAGCTCTTTCGCTTCGGTCATGACGTCGATCGCCGCCTGGCCGTGCTCGATGGGGGTTACCGCGACGCCGCGCAGCCGTCCACCCGACGGGGCGCAATAATCCGCGATCCACTGGTTATAGAGCCGGGAGAATCCCGCCCCGAACTCGGGATCCTCGAGCGTCGGGGCGCACAGCCCCAGGCTGGGGTACAACACCATGGTGTCGATGTGGTCGCGATCGGCGTCCCCCAGCACGCCTTCGGTCGACCGGCAGTTGATGTCCGGCGCTTTGCTGATGCCATGCTCGGGCGGACACCCGGCGCCCGGGCCCTGATCCTCCGGATAGTTGCGGCCTTCGAACGTCAGCCGCAGCCGCCCGTCGGTGCTGGGCTTGACGTGCTGCGGCCAACGTTTGATCGCTTCGATTGCCAACGAGGGGTTCTCGGCAACGTGTCCGTCGGCGTCGATGATGCGCATGTATTCGCAACTTACTCTCGCGCCATCGCGCTCGGTACTGCACGATGCTGACGTGACAACTCAACGGTTGACCGCCGACCAGCGAAACTCATTCATCGCGGCGCTGTTGGGCTGGACGATGGACGCCTTCGACTACTTCATCGTCGTGCTCGTCTACGCCGACATCGCAAAGACTTTCCACCACAGCAAGGCGGAGGTCGCGTTCGTCACCACGGCCACCCTGATCATGCGTCCCGTCGGCGCGCTGCTGTTCGGGCTGTGGGCCGACCGCGTCGGTCGGAGGCTGCCGCTGATGGTCGACGTGATGTTCTACTCCGTGGTCGGATTCCTGTGCGCGTTCGCGCCCAACTTCACCGTGCTGGTCATCCTGCGCCTGCTGTACGGCATCGGCATGGGCGGCGAGTGGGGTCTTGGGGCCGCGCTCGCCATGGAGAAGGTGCCCGTCGAGCGACGCGGGTTTTTCTCGGGGCTGCTGCAGGAGGGTTACGCGTTCGGCTACCTGTTGGCGAGCGTCGCCTCGCTGGTGGTGATGAACTGGCTGGGGCTGTCCTGGCGGTGGCTCTTCGCGCTGAGCATCATCCCGGCGCTGGTCAGCCTGATCATCCGGTACCGGGTGGAGGAGTCCGAGGTCTGGGAGGCCGCACAGGACCAGATGAAGCTGACCAGCACCAGGATCCGCGACGTGCTGCGCGACGGGGCGATCATCCGCCGGTTCTTCTATTTGGTGCTGCTGATGACGGCCTTCAACTGGATGAGCCACGGCACTCAGGACGTCTACCCGACCTTCCTGACATCGACCGCCAACCACGGCGCCGCACTGTCCAGCGTGACGGTCAAGTGGATCGTCATCGTCTACAACCTCGGCGCCGTCATCGGCGGCCTGTTCTTCGGCACGCTGTCGCAGCGATTCAGCCGCCGCTACACCATCATCTTCTGCGCGCTGTTGGGACTGCCGATCGTTCCGCTGTTCGCCTACTCGCGCGCCGCCGCGATGCTGTGCCTCGGCTCGTTCCTCATGCAGCTGTTCGTACAGGGCGCGTGGGGTGTGATTCCCGCCCATCTGACCGAGATGTCGCCGGACGCCATCCGCGGCCTCTACCCCGGCGTCACCTACCAGCTCGGGAACCTGCTGGCCGCGTTCAACCTCCCCATCCAGGAACGGCTGGCCGAGTCGCACGGCTATCCCTTTGCCCTAGCGGTGACGATCGTGCCGGTGCTGATCGCGGTGGCATTCCTGACGCTGATCGGCAAGGACGCCACCGGAATTCGTTTCGGCACCGCCGAAAGCGCCTTCCTGCCAACCGAAGTGACGTGAGTCAGTCCGACTGATTCAGCAGGCGCAGCAGCAGGTGCATCGCCACCGTTGTCGAGCGCTCCCGGATGTCCGAGCGGTTGCCGGGCAGCCGCAACGTGCGGGTGTCCCGGCGACCGTTTGAAAGCTCCACCGTGAAACAGACCGTCCCGACCGGTTTTTCGGGAGAGCCGCCGCCAGGGCCGGCGATTCCGGTGATCGCGACGGCGGTGTCGGCGCCGAAACGGCGTAGCGCCCCGGCCGCCATCGCTTCGGCCACCGGCTCGGACACCGCGCCGTGGGCCTCGATCAGCGCCGGATCGACGCCCAGCAGTTCCGCTTTCGCATCGTTCGAATAGGCCACCACCCCGCCGGCCACATACTCCGACGATCCGGGCCGGTCGGTCAGTCGCGCCGCCACCAGGCCCGCGGTGCAGGATTCAGCCGTCGCGATCCGACGACCGGCCAGCGCTTGGCCGACCAGATCGTCCACGGTCGAACCATCTTCGGAGAACAGCTGCTGTGCGTGGCGGTCACGCACCAGTTGGATCAGCTTCGCGTAACTGGCGGCCGCGTCCGGCTCGTAACGCGTGACCATCTCGACCTCGCCCCGCCGCAAGCAGGTGGTGATCTCGAGCGACTCAAAGCCCGGCACCGACGCCTGAGCTTCGCGCAGCGTCTCGGCCAGACCCGACTCGGGCAATCCGAACATTCGCACGGTCTCCTGCCGATAGAGCGTTCGGCCGGCGATCGCCTGCTGGGCCGCGGGCGTCTCGATGGCCCGGTGCCACATCGGCTGCAGCTCGCGCGGCGGCCCCGGAAGCACGATGACCGTCGGCTTGCCGGGCACGACCACGCCGGGCGCGGTGCCGACCGGGTCGAGCACCTGCGATCCGGCGGGAATCATCGCCTGCTTGCGATTGGCGGCGCGCACCGCCTCGAAGTCCACGCCCTCGAAGCGCGCCATCAGCTTCTTGAGGATGTTCGCGATCTTGTTCTCGGTCTCGTCGTCCAACACCAGCTCGCGGTTGCAGAACCGGGCCACCACCTCCACGGTCATGTCGTCGGCCGTGGGACCAAGGCCACCGCTGGTGACGATCAGGTCCATGCCCTGGTCCGCCATGAAGCGCAACTGCGCCTCGATGTCTTCCGGGCGGTCGCCACAGATCGTGATGTGCGCCAGCTCGACGCCCAGCTCCAAGAGGCGGTCGGCGATCCAGGGTCCGTTCGCGTCCTGGACGCGCCCGGTGAGGACTTCGGTTCCGGTGACGACGATTCCTGCGCGTGCACTCACCGCCATGAGCCTACTGGCCGGGCTGAGAGACAATGAGCCGATGACCGAGCTCGAGGTCTTGCAGGCCGACGTCACCAAGCTCGAACTCGACGCGATCGCCAACGCGGCCAACACGCAACTGCGGCACGGTGGTGGTGTCGCCGCGGCCATTGCCCGCGCCGGCGGCCCGAACCTGCAGCGGGAATCGACCGAGAAGGCGCCCATCGGGCTCGGGGATGCCGTCGAGACGACGGCCGGCGACATGCCGGCGCGCTACGTCATCCACGCCGCGACCATGGAGCTCGGCGGCCCCACCTCGGCGGAGATCATCGCGCGGGCCACCGCTTCCACGCTGCGGAAGGCCGATGAGCTCGGCTGCCGCACCCTCGGCCTGGTGGCCTTCGGTACCGGCGTCGGCGGCTTCCCGCTGGATGAGGCGGCGAGGCTGATGGTCGACGCCGTCCGGCGACACGAGGCGAAGTCGTTGGAGAAGGTGGTGTTCGCCGTGCACGGCGACGCGGCCGGGCGCGCGTTCCGGGACGCCGTTGCCGGCTAATCCTCTTCGAGGTAACGCTCGACGGAGGCAACCTTCTGCGTCATCGCGTCGCTGACACCGGCCCGCCAGTCCGCCTTGATCACCGTGCTGACCCGGGGCGCGCGAGCGGCCACCGCCTCGACGGCTCGCTGTACGACCGCCATGACTTCTTCCCAGCTTTCACCCTCGATCACGGTGAACATCGAATCCGTCTTATTCGGCAGGCCGGAATCGCGCACCACCCGAACGGCTTCGGCGACGATCTCGCCGACACCCTCGCCCACACCCATGGGCGTGACGGAGAACGCGACAAGCACAGACACTCAACGAGCCTACCCAACCTTTCGGGTGTTGGCCTGGCAGCATCAAGGCCCATGCGGGTTTTGGTGCAACGGGTCGCGTCTGCGACGGTGTCGGTCGGCGGTGAAGTGGTGGGCGCCATCCGGCCCGCCGGTCAGGGCCTGCTGGCCTTCGTCGGTGTCACCCACAGCGACGATCCCGACAAGGCGCGACGGCTCGCCGAAAAGCTCTGGTATCTACGCATTCTCACCGACGAACGGTCAGCCGCCGACGTCAACGCGCCGATCTTGGTCGTCAGCCAGTTCACCCTGTATGCCGACACCGCCAAGGGCCGACGACCGTCCTGGAATGCGGCCGCCCCGGGTGCGGTCGCCGAGCCCTTGGTGGCGGCGTTCGCCGACGCGTTGCAACGGCTGGGCGCCGAGGTCCACAGCGGGGTGTTCGGCGCGAACATGCAGGTCGAATTGGTCAATGACGGCCCGGTCACCGTGCTACTGGAGCTCTGACCCGCGATTGCAGGTACGTTGGGGCAGGCCGATTTTTCGTGACCGATCGTTAACGGGAGGGGCGACCATGAGTGCGACGCCCGAGTTTGGCTCGCTCCGTTCCGACGATGACCATTGGGACATCGTCAGCAGCGTCGGCTACACCGCCTTGCTGGTGGCTGGATGGCGTGCGCTGCATGCCGTGAGCCCGCAGCCGTTGGTCCGCGACGACTATGCCAAGGTCTTCATCGACGCCTCGAAGGACCCGTATTTGGCGGGGATGCTCGCCAACCCGGGGACCTCCGAAGACGAGATGGCCTTCCCCCGTCTCTACGGCGTACAGACCCGCTTCTTCGACGACTTTTTCGTCGCCGCCGGCGCCGCCGGCATACGTCAGGCGGTGATCGTGGCCGCCGGCCTTGACTCCCGCGCATATCGACTCGAATGGACAGAGGGCACAAGGGTTTTCGAGGTCGACTTACCGAAGGTTTTGGAGTTCAAGGCGCACGTGCTCGCCCAGCACGGCGCCAAACCCAAGGCCCCCAGGGTAGAGGTTCCCGCCGATCTGCGCACCGACTGGTCGAGGGCTCTGGAGGCCGCAGGCTTCGACGTGGAACGCCCCAGCGCCTGGTCGGTGGAGGGAGTTCTGCCGTACCTGACTGACGAGGCCCAGAACACGCTCTTCACCCGGATCAGCGGACTCAGTGCGCCTGGCAGCCGGATTGCCATCGGCGCGTTGGGATCCCGTTTGGACCACGACCAGCTTGAGGCCTTGGAGACGGCGCACCCCGGCGTCAACATGTCCGGCGACGTCGATTTCTCCGCGCTGACCTACGAGCCGCAGACCGACCCCGCGGAACGGCTGGCGGCGCACGGGTGGGCGGTCGACCCCGTCCGCAACACGCTCGACCTGCAGGCCGGTTACGGGATGACCCCGGCCGACGTCGACGTCAAAATCGACAGTTTCATGCGGTCCCAATACATCACGGCAACGCGGTAGAAGGCCTAGGGCGTCAACAGGATTTTCACGTCGTCGCCCGACCGCGACGCCGCGGTCGCGTAGCCCTTGGACGCTTCGTCCAACGGCAGCGTGGTGGTGAAGATGCCGTCGACGTCGAGGCGCCCGGACTGCAGCAGCGGGATCAATTCCGGCCAGGTGCGCTGCACCGGCGCCGTCGTCATCCGCAGCGTGATGCTGCGGATCAGGCAACCCAGGGCGTTGAGCGGGAACGGATTCATGTCGTGCACACCGACAACCGACACCGTGCCGCCTGGCCGCACCGCATTGAGTGCATCCGTCAGCGACGCGTCAGTGGCGACGGCATCGATCACCGCGTCGGCGCCGCGGCCCCCGGTGGCGGCGAGGATGGCCCCGACCGCCGGCGCCTTGAGGGGCGTTGCGCCCCACTGGGCGGCGCGGTCCAACCGTCCCTGCACCTGATCGACCGCGAAAACCGTTGCGGCTCCTTGGAACAGTGCGCTGCGCAGCGAGCACAGCCCCACGGCGCCCAGGCCGATGACCGCCACGGTGCCACCGAACGGAATATCGGCGCGTTGCGCCGCCGCCCAGCCCGTGGCGAGGTTGTCGGTGAGGAGCAGCGCCTGTTCGGTGCTGATGCCTTCCGGCACATTGAGCAGCTGGAAGTCGGCCGCGGGCACGGCCAGCAGGTCGGCCTGCGCTCCCCCGAGCAAACCTCCGCCGAAGATCTGAAAGCCCCTGTGGCACATGACGGGATCGCGGGTGGCGCAGCCGGCGCAGGCGCCGCACCCGGTCACCGAGGACACCATGACGAGGTCGCCCACCTTGACGGTGCGTACCTCCGGCCCCGCCTCGACGACGGTGCCGATCGCCTCGTGGCCCAGCGCAATTGGGTCGGGCATCGGGAAATCGGCCTCGTAGAAGTGCAGATCGGATCCGCAGATGCCGGCGGCGGCGACCTCGACGATAGCCCCGTCGGGTCCGGGAAGGGTGGGATCGGGCCGGGTGTCGACCCGGATGCTGTGGGGCCCGTCGACGACTACCGTACGCATAGTGGCGTGCTCACTTCCTTTGCCGCACAACAAATTGGGACCAGTCGGGCTCACGCACCGCGGCCCAGTACTCGTTGAGGCGCCACGGACTGACGGTGTGGATCTCCCCGTCGGCGTTCTTGAAGTAGGAGTGTGTGACCGCGGGGTGCGCCCACACCATCTTCTTGATCTGGGTCTGCGTCCGGTCATGCCAATCGGTGGCGGCATCGGGCTTCGGCTCCAGCGAATGCACCTCTGGGTCGGCCAGCCACGCCAGGCACTGGTCTATGTAGCGCATCTGCAACTCGGACTGAAAGATCAGGCTGCCGCCGTGGGCGAGGTGGGTTCCGGGCCCGTAGATGATGAACAGGTTGGGGAACTTTGGAACGGTGATGCCGAGGTAGGCGTACGGCCGGCTCCCCCACATCTCGCGCAGGTCCACCCCGTCGCGGCCGGTGATCTGCAGCGGCCACAGCACGTCGGTGTGCCGGAAACCGGTGGCGTACACGATGACGTCGACGTCATGCGCCACACCGTCTTCGGTGACGATGCCGCGCGGGGTGATCCGCCGAATGGGCGTGCGCACCAATTCGACGTTGTCCCGCTGCAGTGTTTGCAGCCAGCTGCCGTTGTCCTGCAGGGTCCGTTTGCCGCAGGCGGGATAGTCGGGCATCACCTTGGCGAGCAGGTCGTGCCCTTCTCCGATCTGGCTGGTGATCCACTGGGAGAACATCATCTGCGCGGCGGCGTTGATGTCGCTGACGGCATGCTCCTGGTCGGCGTAGTCCGGGTCGCCTTCCGCGGCGTCCAGTCCCTTGTCGGATCCCGGCCAGAGGACGAGGAAGCGGTACCACCGCCCGTAGAACGGCAGGTGGCGCATGGCCCAGCGCATCCCGTCGCCGACCTCGTCGTGATACATCGGGTTGGGGAACATCCACTGCGCGGTCCGCTGAAACACGGTGAGGTGCTCAACATCGGGGGCGATGGCGGGTGCGATTTGGAAACCGCTGGCGCCGGCGCCGACGAGCGCGACGCGCTTGCCCCTGATGTCGACGGAGTGGTCCCAGGCCGCAGAGTGGAACGACGGGCCCGCGAAGCTCTCGGCGCCGTCGAAGTCCGGAACGTTGGGCCGGTTCAACTGACCGACCGCCGTGATCAGGGCACGGGCGCGCACCGTGCTCGTCCGGCCTTCGCCGCCACGCAGCCGGATACTCCAGGTGGCGTCGTCGTCGACCCATTCGGCGGCCACAACCTCCGTATTCCACAGCACGTGCTCGGCCAGGTCGTGCTTCGTCATGACCTGGGTGAAGTAGTCCTGCAGTTCGTGCTGTTCGGCGAAGAAATGCGTCCAGTCGTTGTTGGGTTCGAAACTGTAGCAATAGAAATGGTTGGCCACGTCGACGCGGGCACCGGGATAGCTGTTCTCCCACCAGGTTCCGCCCGGCCCGGCGTTCTTCTCCACGATGGTGAAGGGAATGTTGGCCTGCTTGAGCCGGACTCCGGCCAGGATGCCCGATTCGCCGCAGCCGACGACGAGGACCGGAATATCGGCCGCGCTGTCGGCCGGCAGGGTCGTCGGGCGGCGTGGATCAGCCCCGTCGAGGTCTATCTCTTCCAGCACCAGGGGCAGGTAGTCGTCGGTCACATGCTCGCAGGCCGCCCAGTCCATCATTTCGCGAATGAGGTCGAGGCTCAGTGGCTTCGGCTCGGGACAACCGCGGTCCCGATACTCGGTGATCACCGGCAGGGCGGCCGCGCGGGCCCGCGCCTTGTCCTCCTCGGACATGAAGCCCTGAATCTCGTTGAGGAAGACGCCCATCTGCTTGAAGTCGCGGATGAAGCGCGGGTCGCCGGTGATGTGCACGAGCGAAAGCAACAGCGTCGGGATGCTGACATCGGCGAGGGCAGCCTCGATCTCCGCCGTGGACGTGGTGAAGGGATCGCCGGCATAGGCGCTGCGCATCGAGCCGATCCTCTCGGTGAACGGGATTCCCAATTACGCTACTTACCGTTTCGTAATTGGCAGCACTACGCTACCCGCTGGCGAGGAAGGGGATCAATAGCCTGACCGCTACGGCGCGTCGTCGCGCGCAGCGGTTGCCCGGTGCGCCATTGCCTGAGGCCGCCCTTGCGCTGCTGCGAAACAATGGGTCCAAGTCGACGAATGCTCCCGGTAAGCCGGAGATGGAGGAGCGTCATGGCCTCGTTACTCACGGCCTGCGGCGGATTCCTGTTCGCCGTCTTGTGGATGGATCTCATCTTCGATGTGCAGGTCCTCCGATTTCGTTCTGCGCCAACCGATCTGCCGGAGGCCGTCCTTGCCTCCATCGCGGCTTACTACCATCGCGCGACCACCACCTCGCGTCCGATGAGCCGGCTGATCGCCGCCGTCATGGTGATCCTGCTGGGCGCGTTGACCTACCAGTCCGCGCGCGGGCACGACCCCTGGTGGCTTCTGGTGCTGTCGGCAGTCCTCGCGGGGAGTCCGACCATGCTGGCGTTGACGCAAACGGTTCCCGATGCGGTGCGGCTGGGGCGCCGAACAGACGGTCCGCCCGAGCAGACCCGCCTGGCGCGGTCCGTCTGTCGGGATCACCTCGTGTGCGCAGGCTGCATGTTCGCGTTCCTGGTGCTGTGGCTCGCGCGCAGCGCGGCACTTTGAGCGGCCGACGGGTCGTAGTGACAAAACGCAGGTCAGGACCCGCTGGCCACGTCAATGCCGTCCGTACTAAACTAGAACACGTTTCAATTCGGCCGCGTCCCAGGAGTAGGCATGCACACCGCCATCTGCGATGAGCTTGGTATCGAGTTTCCGATCTTCGCGTTCACCCACTGTCGTGATGTCGTGGTCGCCGTCAGCAAGGCCGGCGGTTTCGGCGTGCTCGGCGCGGTCGGCTTCACCCCCGAGCAGCTCGAGATCGAGCTCAACTGGATCGACGAGAACATCGGCGACCACCCGTACGGCGTCGACATCGTCATCCCGAACAAGTACGAGGGCATGGACTCGCACCTGTCCGCCGAGGAGCTGGCCGACACGCTGCGCAAGATGGTGCCCCAGGAACACCTCGACTTCGGCAAGAAGATCCTGGCCGACCACGGCGTGCCGGTCGAGGACAGCGACGGCGACAGCCTGCAGCTGCTCGGGTGGACCGAGGCGACCGCGACGCCCCAGGTCGAGGTGGCGCTCAAGCACCCGAAGGTCAAGATGATCGCCAACGCGCTCGGCACTCCCCCGGCCGACATGATCAAGCACATCCACGACGCGGGACTCAAGGTGGCCGCGCTGTGTGGGTCGCCGTCGCAGGCTCGCAAGCACGCGGACGCGGGCGTCGACATCATCATCGCCCAGGGCGGCGAGGCCGGTGGGCACTGCGGCGAGGTGGGCTCGATCGTGTTGTGGCCGCAGGTCGTCAAGGAGGTCGCCCCTGTGCCGGTGCTGGCGGCCGGTGGCATCGGCAGTGGCCAGCAGATCGCGGCGGCCCTGGCGCTGGGCGCGCAGGGCGCGTGGACGGGCTCGCAGTGGCTGATGGTCGAGGAGTCCTCGAACACGCCGGTTCAGCAAGAGGCGTACGTCAGGGCGGGCAGCCGGGACACCGTTCGCAGCCGGTCGTTCACCGGCAAGCCGGCCCGCATGTTGCGCAACGACTGGACCGAGGCCTGGGAGCAGCCGGACAACCCGAAGCCACTGGGCATGCCGCTGCAGTACATGGTCTCCGGCATGGCGGTGCGGGCCACGAACCGGTACCCGAACGAGAGCGTGGACGTTGCGTTCAACCCGGTCGGTCAGGTTGTCGGCCAGTTCACCAAGGTGGAGAAGACGGCCACGGTCATCGAGCGCTGGGTCCAGGAGTACCTGGAAGCGACGAACAGGCTGGACGAACTCAACGAGGCCGCCTCCGTCTGACGGCGGAGCTAGACCTCGTCGTCGAGCTCGTCGCGGCCGCTGAACATCTCCCTCGTCCGGTCCACCGCATACGTGCCGATGTCGATCGAGTTCTGAACAATGCCGCTGGCACCGCCGGAGATGTCACCCCGGATGATGTCGCTGGCGTTTTCGACGATGTCGGAGGCCTTCTCGACCGCGTTGGTCGCGATGTCCCTGGCCGCGTCGACCGCATCTTTCGGGGTGAAGCCCATATCGAGTCTCCTCTCGTGGCAGGACAGTTGGTATGACTCTAGTCCGGGCGTAGTGCTTAGTAGTTGACCAAGGTGCGCCAGTAAGATTCGGGGATCTCGGCCCCGGACCGCAATATTCGGGCCAGCCCGACGGCCATCGCGATGCCCAGCAGGCCCAGCCACAGTCCGGCCAGCCCGATGATCGCCCACAGCACGGTGGTGACGACGGGCCACGGCGACAGCACCGCCAGGACCGGTGCGAAAAAGAAGCCCGTCCCGATGTACCACGCCGAGCCGGCACGATCCGACGCGAGAACGAAACGCAGCCAGCGCGGGACGAGGGTCTCGCCGGGCCGGCCGTCGTCCATGGCTCAGCCGCTCACTCGGCCGGAGGGAAGAATCCCGCCCCGGTGAACCATCCCTCTTGCCAACCCCGCTCCCCCAGGCACAGCATGGGCAGCCCGCGATCCGATTGCGCCGCGGCTTGTGGCCCAGGACACTTCGCGCCCGCCTGCTGCACCCCGTACAGCGGATAAGAGATGACCCAATATCCGGTGGTGGCCGCCGGGAACTGGTTGGGCGGAGGGAAGTGGCACGCCTCGGCCTGGCCGCTGGGGCCCCGGCCGAAGATAAAGCTCTCATAGTTGTCGCACGGCGCGCCCAACGACGCCTGATAGTTCATCCCCGGCACGTCGCCGTCGTATCCGGCTGCCGCGCACGGCGCCACGCCAATCGCAATGCCCGCTATAGAAGCGGCGCTGAGCAGTTCCCGAATCATGTTCCACCCCGCCTGTCGTCGCCGGTGACCTGCACCAAAGCATATCCATCGGGCCGTCGGTCACAAGACCGTATTCGCGGTCGGGATGAGAAACGAGGAACACGTTCCAATTCGCACCCCGCGATCTTGCGTCAACGCTTCCCAACCGTGGTGCGGCAATGGTTTATTTGCACAAAGACGACTAGACCACTTCGTCAACGAGGAGCGGGCCATGCCAACCGTCGAGCCAACCGCCGAGCCGGTTCCCAATCTCCCCCCCGGATTCGACTTCACCGATCCGGACATCCACGCCGAGCGCCTGCCGGTGGAGGAACTGGCCGAACTGCGACGGACCGCGCCGATCTGGTGGAACGAGCAGCCGATCGGGGTGGGCGGATTCGACGACGGTGGCTTCTGGGTGGTGTCCAAGCACAAGGACGTCAAAGAGGTATCGCTGCGCAGCGATGTCTTCTCCAGCCTGCAGAAGACCGCGCTGCCGCGCTACAAGGACGGCACGGTCGGCGAGCAGGTCGAACGCGGCAAGTTCGTCCTGCTGAACATGGATGCGCCGCAACACACCCGGCTGCGCAAGATCATCTCGCGGGCATTCACCCCCCGATCCATCGAGCGCCTGCGCGGCGACCTCGCCGAGCGCGCCCGGCGCATCGTCGAGGAAGCGGCCGCCCAGGGCCGCGGTGACTTCGTCGAGCAGGTCTCGTGCGAGCTGCCGTTGCAGGCCATCGCCGGGTTGATGGGTGTGCCACAGGAAGAACGCAAGAAGCTCTTCCACTGGTCCAATGAGATGGTCGGTGACCAGGATCCCGAGTTCGCCAACAACGACGCCATCACCGCTTCCGTCGAACTCATCATGTATGGCATGCAGATGGCGGCGGACCGGGCGAAAAATCCGGGGGAAGACCTCGTCACCAAGCTGGTCCAGGCCGACATCGACGGCCACAAGCTTTCCGATGACGAGTTCGGGTTCTTCGTCATCCTGCTTGCCGTGGCCGGCAACGAGACCACCCGCAACTCCATCACGCAGGGCATGATGGCCTTCACCGACTTTCCCGATCAGTGGGAGCTGTTCAAGCGTGAGCGTCCCGCCACCGCGGCCGACGAAATCGTCCGCTGGGCCACCCCGGTGACGTCCTTCCAGCGCACCGCACTGGAGGACTACGAATTGTCCGGCGTGCAAATCAAAAAGGGTCAGCGGGTGGTGATGGTCTACCGCTCGGCCAATTTCGACGAGGAAGTCTTTGACGACCCGTTCACCTTCAACATCCTGCGCGACCCCAACCCGCACGTCGGGTTTGGCGGCACCGGCGCGCACTACTGCATCGGGGCGAACCTGGCGCGGATGACCATCGACCTGATGTTCAACGCGATCGCCGACGGCATCCCGAACCTGGAATCGATCGGAAAGCCCGAACGGCTACGGTCGGGCTGGCTCAACGGGATCAAGCACTGGCAAGTCGACTACCACACCAACGGCGCGAAATCCCCTGCCGCGCACTAGCATCAACCGCATGGCAACCCATCGAGCTGTTCACGTAAAGTCGGCCGGGGCACCGTTGGAACTGGTCGATGTCGAAACCAAGCCACCAGGCCGTGATGAGGCGCGGCTAACGGTCACCGCGTGTGGAATCTGCGGCACGGACGCACACTTTGTCTCTGGTGGCTTCCCGGGCATGACGTGGCCGTTGACCCCCGGGCACGAAATCGCCGGAACGATCGCCGAGCTCGGTGCAGGTGTGGAGGGTTTCGCCGTCGGCGATCGAGTCGCGGTCGGGTGGTTCGGCGGTTGCTGCTACCACTGCGATGAGTGCCGAAAAGGCCACTTCATTCATTGCGAGAACGGGAAGGTCCCCAGTTACCAGTATCCGGGCGGCTACGCGGAATCGGTGACTGTCCCGGGGAGTGCGCTCGCCCGCATACCCGCAGGGCTTTCCGACGCAGAAGCCGCCCCGATGGGCTGCGCCGGCGTTACCACCTACAACGCGTTGCGTCATACGAAGGCAGTGCCCGGCGACCGGGTCGCCATCCTCGGTGTCGGCGGCCTCGGCCACCTCGGGGTGCAGTTCGCCCGCGCGATGGGTTTCGAGACCATCGCCATCGCTCGTGGCAGCGACAAAGAGGAGGACGCCCGGAAGTTGGGTGCCCACCACTACATTGACTCCACCGCCGCCGATCCCGCAGAAGCGCTGAAGGCCCTGGGCGGAGCGGCAGTCGTGCTGGCGACCGCGGGCAACTCGTCGGCGATGGCCGCGACCGTCGGCGGAATTTCGCCACAAGGCGAGCTCGTCACCATCGGCGTCACGCCCGAACCCTTGCCGATCAGCCCCATCCAACTGATCACACCGGGGGTCAGCATCGTCGGTCATCCTTCCGGCACGGCGAAAGACGTTGAAGAGACGATGCATTTCGCCGTGCTGTCCGGAGTGCGGGCGTGGGTCGAGGAACTACCGCTGTCAAAAGCCGCCGACGGATACGCGGCGTTGGAGCAAGGGCGTGCGCACTACCGCACAGTGCTGACGATGTGATTACAGTCGGCCTATGACCGACGAGTGGAGCTTGGACGCAGCCGACGGCGAGCTACTTCTTGCCACCGGCGTCCGCGGGCGGGCGGCGCGAATGGGCCATCGTCTCACCATCGCCATGACCCGCTGGCATGCCACCGTGGGCTGGGCCGGCTCGGAACCCGCCACCGTGGAGCTTGTGGTCGAAACGGATTCCCTCGAGGTGTTGCGCGGCGAGGGCGGCGTGAAGGGGTTGTCGGGCCCCGAGAAGGCTTTGGTGCGGTCCAACGCCCTGAAGTCGTTGGACGCCGGCCGGTTTCCCGAGATCCGCTTCCTCGCACGGACCATCGACAAGACCGACGACGGGTACCGGCTCACCGGCCAACTCGAAGTTCGGGGAAAGTCACGGGACCACGTAATCGATCTGCGCACAGCGGATCTCGGGGACGCGTGGCGTATGTCCACCGAATCAACGGTCCGGCAGACCGATTACGGCATCAAGCCGTACTCATTGCTGATGGGTTCGGTCCAGGTCGCCGACGAAGTTTCGGTGTCCTTCACCGCGATGCACGCGAAAACCGCCTGAGCGCCTGTCCCGGCCGAGTCAGGGTTGCGGCTGGGCGGGCGCCTGCGGGGCCGAGGCACTCGTCGCGTCACCGGTGTCGCCCGGAATGTGTTCGAGCATCCGCGTCAGGTAGGGCTGCCGGTTATTGGGTTCCGGCTGCTGCTCGTCGGGCGCGGCGGCCTCCGTGATCGGTTCGCTGGCCTGGACTTTCGCCTGCGGGGTCAGCGGCGCGACGACCGGGGGCGGTGCGACGGCCTCGGCGACCTGCGGC
This sequence comes from Mycobacterium sp. 852002-30065_SCH5024008, assembly GCF_001665645.1. Lineage (NCBI taxonomy): Bacteria > Bacillati > Actinomycetota > Actinomycetes > Mycobacteriales > Mycobacteriaceae > Mycobacterium > Mycobacterium sp. 852002-30065_SCH5024008. Next base: position 33,865 of record NZ_LZSZ01000170.1, read on the forward strand.
GTCGGTGCGGGCTCCGTGTGCCGAGGGACGGGATTGCTGGCCGGGGCCAGCTGAATGCCCACCGCAAGCGATATCGAGGAGACAAAGGTGACCACACCGGCGCCCAGCGTTGTCACCGCCCCGGCGTACGACAGCTTTCGCGGCGCCGGCGGCGCGGCGGCGGATTCAGTGGGGTGCAGCACCAGCTGGTCGTCGGTGAACTCGGTGCTTCGGGCGGCGGTCAGCGCCGCGCCCCGCGCGATGGTCACCTGCGCCATCCCCTGCACGAATACCGGTACCGGCAGCGTCTTTTCGAGCTGCCAGGATAAGCCGTCGATGTCGCTGTGCGCGCCGATGACCACCACCCCGGCCGGCTGCCAGCCATTGCGGTCGAACATGCCGGTCAGCCAGCGAGTCAGGCTGTCGAAACCGCCGCGCACCTGCTTGGTCGCAGTCTGCGTTTCCCCGTCGCGGGTATCGACCATGACGACGGTCGTCGAGTCGTGTTCAAGGAGACAGACCGCGGTCTGCTCGTAGCCGATGACCGGCGCGATCGCCTGCGCGAGGGTCTCGACGGCATCGAGTTGCCGGACCGGCACGACGTTGTCGAAGCCACTGTCGGTCAGAGCTTCCAGCAGCAACGCGGCGTGGGCCGCCGCGTCGTCGTTCCACGTCACCCCGATGACCCGCAGCCGATGGTCGCTGGCGGCCGCCTGCGCTTCCACCCGTGCGATCTCGTCCGCTAGTTGCTCCGCGGTACTCACAGCGCGCGGGCCGCGACCGGCGTCCAGCGCCAGCTCCTGATGATCCAGGATGGTGCCGTCTGCGCCGTGTCCTTCAGCGAGGACCCACCCAACGGCGGTCGGCGTCACTGATAGCCCAAGTACCGTATCCAAACTCATGCCCCAATCGATCCCGGACCTCCGACGCCCTCAGCGCGCCCACGCACACCAGAAACCCCTGGTCAGGTGGGTCGTGAGGGCCGGAACGGACCGAGATAACGTGGTCTCCATCGGCTTGCTCCGTGAGAGCCTACGCGGTCGGCGCAAGTCCGGCTGCCCCGGTTCGACCTCGCCGGAGAATCGGCCCGTCGGGAACCGATCGATGCGTCCGCGGGACGCGCAGGTGGGAGAAGGGCCGTCGGCCGCGGGAAACCACGCCCTCCTCTCCCGGCGATAAACGTCTTACGGGTACCGAATCGACTTTTCGGCGGTGGTTCGGCGTCGCGGCGCCGCCGGACGTCATGGCGGGATCGAAAATGGTGGCTTTGCGCATTTTGGCCCAGCCCGCCCTAGGCCCCGCTGCCAGGCGTTTTAGGCGGCCTATCCGTCAAAGCCGGGTGCAGGCCAACCGGCGCGAAGGTTGCGGCGCTCTTATCCCGCGAGCGCAATTGGCGGGGGAATTGCGATACCAAACTGAGACACCCCCGCGTCCAGATCGACATTCGGGCTATTCGCACTGTAAATTCCTGCCTGAGACGACGGTCACATACGACAAGGGGCAGGTATGACAGATCTGAGCGAGATGGTCCGGGCCTGGGGGCGCCGGCTTTTAGTCGGTGCAGCCGCGGCTGTCACCCTCCCGGGGCTGATCGGTCTTGCCGGCGGCGCACCGACCGCGGGAGCGTTCTCGCGCCCGGGCCTGCCGGTTGAATACCTGCAGGTGCCGTCGGCGGGCATGGGCCGCAACATCAAGATCCAGTTCCAAAGCGGCGGCAACGGCTCCCCCGCGGTGTACCTGCTCGACGGGTTGCGCGCCCAGGACGACTACAACGGCTGGGACATCAACACGCCGGCGTTCGAGTGGTACTACCAGTCAGGCCTGTCGATCGTCATGCCCGTCGGTGGCCAGTCCAGCTTCTACAGCGACTGGTACAGCCCGGCCTGCGGCAAGGCCGGCTGCTCGACCTACAAGTGGGAAACCTTCCTGACCAGTGAGCTGCCGCAGTACCTGGCCTCCAATAAGAGCGTCAAGTCCACGGGCAGCGCGGCGGTCGGCATCTCCATGGCCGGCTCCTCAGCACTGATCCTGGCCGCCTACCACCCGAACCAGTTCATCTACGCCGGCTCGTTGTCCGCCTTGATGGACCCCTCGCAGGGAATGGGGCCCTCCCTGATCGGCCTCGCGATGGGCGACGCCGGCGGCTACAAGGCGAACGACATGTGGGGCCCGTCGAGCGACCCCGCGTGGCAGCGTAACGACCCTTCACTGCAGATCCCCAAGCTGGTGGGCAACAACACCCGGCTCTGGATCTACTGCGGTAACGGCACCCCGTCGGAGTTGGGCGGGGCGAACATGCCCGCCGAGTTCCTGGAGAACTTCGTCCGCAGCAGCAACCTGAAGTTCCAGGACCAGTACAACGCGGCCGGCGGCCACAACGCCGTGTTCAACTTCAACGCCAACGGAACACACAGCTGGGAGTACTGGGGAGCCCAGCTCAACGCCATGAAGCCGGACCTGCAGGGCACCCTGGGTGCCACTGCCGGCGGCGGCGGATAGCCTCACCTGCCCCGAGGTCGCTGCTGCGCCCGACGACGACGCCGTCGGGCGCAGTAGTGCGTCATGGCCCCTTTGGGTGTCAGCGGATCAACGCGGCGCGGCGAATTGGTCGGTGACATCCGTCCAAGCCGTCGCGTCCCTGCGGTGATCGTTCATGTTGCGACACTGGCCGTAGACGCGTAGGACGCCGAGGTGCGGTTCGTCGTCGTGGCGGTAAACGATCACTGTGACGCCACCCTTGGTGAGTGTCTTCGCGAATGCGTGATTGTTAGGTGGTAGGCCCTCGGCCCAGCCATCGCCGGCCAGCGTCGCGGCGATTCGGGTGATGTAGGTGTCGGCCGGTGCCGCGGCGGGCAACGAGAACGTCAGGTAGATCGAGCCCTGATACGGCGGGTCGTCGCGGTTTTTGCAGGACATCAGCGAGTAGCCCGCCGAGGACGCCTGCAGACCCGTTGCGGTGACGATGTGCTGGGCCGATTGGACGACCTGAGCCTTCGATTGATCGTCGCTCACCGGACTGGCGGGATGGTCGAGGGCGTCGGCGGGCGTCGAATGCAGCCGATCGACCATGATGAGCGCCGCACCGAGCAACAGGGGAATCGCCAGCGCGACGGCAATCAGCGCACGAATCTGCCTCGAGCGCAACGATTTCCCGCGCTTCCCGCCAACGCGGCGCGGGCGGCGACTGTCCATGGTCGACGACATCAGCACCTCAGGCTAACTCCGAAATGCGCTCGTATCCGGCGCTGCCGCAGAATCATGGTCATGCAGAGCCGGTGCATGACCCTGGTTACCCGCTGCGCCGGCATGGTCGTCGGGCTGGCGATCCTGGCCGCATCGCCGGCGAGAGCCGACGATGCGAGCCCCCTCGCCGAATTGGTCGACGCCGCCGCGCAGCGGTTACAAATCGCCGAGCCGGTGGCCGCCTTCAAGTGGACCACGCACGGGGCCGTCGAAGACCAGGGCCGCGTCCAGCAAGAACTCGCGAAAATGGCCGCCCAGGCCTCCGCCCGGCGGATCGACCCCGACTATGTCACCCGGCTATTCGGCGACCAGATCCGCGCCACGGAGGGCATCGAATACAGCCGGTTCGCGGATTGGAAACTCAATCCTGATGCCGCCCCGGCCGAGTCGGCGGACCTGTCGGCGTCGCGATCGGCGATCGACGACCTCAATCAAACGATGCTGAACCAGGTCTTGGCCAACTGGGACCTGCTCCATTCGACGGCCTGCCCCGCGCAACTCGGGCTCGCCGCAAGCGGCGCCATCCGCGCCCGCGGCCTCGACACCCTGTATCAACGGGCGCTGGCGTTAGCAACTCAGTCATATTGCCAGCAATAATTTAATTTTTCCTCATCGGTTTCTAACACTTTCTTTTTGCTCCGTGATATTGCCGTTTCCGCAGATAGAAGGCATATCTCGCGGCATTTTCGAATGGGTAACGCTTTGGCCACAGCGCCCGAAATCCATGACATGAACCTTCTCTGCAAGCCCCTCGTCAAGTCCCTGGCGGTCGGCGGGTTCGTTGCAGCGTCGATAGCTTCTTCCACCGGTATAGCCACCTCCGCACCCACGCCCAACTGGGACGCGATCGCCCAGTGCGAGTCCGGTGGCAACTGGCACGCCAACACCGGAAACGGCAATTACGGTGGACTCCAATTCAAGCCGGGTACCTGGGAGCGGTACGGCGGCGTCGGCAACCCGGCGGCCGCGTCCCGAGAGCAGCAAATCGCCGTAGCCAACCGGGTTTTCGCCGACCAGGGGGTGGAGGCGTGGCCGAAGTGCGGCGCCAATTCGGGCCTGCCGATCGGTTGGTACTCGCACCCCGCGCAGGGCATCAAGGAGATCATCAACGGGCTGATCCAGGCGGCGGTGCCGCGCTGACGATCAACTGTGCTCGCGGTCTATGACCGAACGGCAAGCTGTGTTTGGATCAGGCCATGGAAGGTTCGGCGACTGTTCACATGGCGGCGTCTGCGGACAAGATCTGGGATCTCATCGCAAACGTTCGCAACATCGGCCGGTTCTCCCCCGAAGTGTTCGAGGCCGAATGGCTGGGCGACGCGAGTGGCCCGGCCCTCGGCGCGAAATTCCGTGGTCATGTTCGGCGTAACGAGATCGGCCCGGTGTATTGGACGACGTGTGAGGTGACCGCGTGTGAGCCCGGCCGCGAATTCGGGTTCGCGGTGCTGCTCGGCGATCGGGCGGTCAACAACTGGCACTACCGGTTGGCGCCCAGTGGGGGCGGCACCGACGTGACCGAATCTTTCCGGCTCAACCCGGCCCCATGGCTCGGCCTCTACTGGCTGCTCGGGGGTTTCCTGCGTAAGCGACGCAACGTGCGCGACATGACCAAAACCCTGAACCGCATCAAAGATGTGGTCGAGGCCGGCTGACGCGCCGTGAAATCGATCTTCATCACCGGCGCGGGCAGCGGCATGGGCCGGGAGGGGGCAAAGCTGTTCCACGCCAAGGGGTGGCGGGTCGGCGCCGTGGACCGCAACGGCGACGGCTTGGCGACGCTGCAGGAAGAACTCGGCGGCGACCGGTTGTGGACCCGCCAAGTCGATGTGACGGACAAGGCGGCCCTGGAGGGTGCCCTCGCCGATTTCTGCGCCGGCAACAGCGACGGCGGGCTCGACATGATGTGGAACAACGCCGGCATCGGCGAAAGCGGATGGTTCGAGGACGTGCCCTACGAGGCCGCCATGCGAGTCGTCGACATCAACTACAAAGCGGTGCTGACCGGCGCCTACGCGTCGCTGCCGTACCTCAAGAAAACGCCTGGCAGCCTGATGTTTTCGACGTCATCGTCGTCGGGCACCTACGGCATGCCGCGGCTCGCCGTCTATTCGTCGACCAAGCACGCCGTCAAAGGCTTGACCGAGGCGCTCAGCGTCGAGTGGCACCGGCACGGGGTCCGCGTCGCCGACGTGCTGCCCGGCCTGATCGACACGGCCATCCTGACCACGACGACGAATCACTCCAACGACGGCGGCGCGCCGAGGACTGCGGACGAGCTTCGGGCCACCGCGCCCAAGAAGGGGTTGTTCCGGCTGATGCCGGCGAGCAGCGTGGCGGAAGCCGCGTGGCAGGCTTACCACAACCCGAAGCGGTTGCATTGGTATGTGCCGAAGAGCATTCGCTTGATCGACTTCTTCAAAGGCCTGAGTCCGGAACTCGTGCGACGCAGCATCGTCAAATCCCTACCCGCGCTGATGCCGAAGCGGCAGTGAAGGAGGTGAACCGGTGCGAAACCGGTTAATCGCGGTGGTTTTCGTGTTGATCGCCGGTGTCGGCGTCGCGGGGTGCGGCCAGGCCCAGACCACGCCCCGCAAAGCGGCCCGCCTGACCATCGACGGCGCCACTCACACCACCCGCCCTCCGGCGTGCAGCCAAAATCAGCAGTACCGCACCATCGACATCAAGGACCGCGACGGCGGCGTCGAGGCCGTGGTGCTGACCAGTGGCTACCGGGTGATGCCCCAGTGGGTGAAGATCCGCAACGTCGACGGATTCACCGGCAGCTTCTGGGAAGGCGGCGTGGGCGACGCGCGCGCCGACGTCACCAACGACGCCTACACGATCACCGGCAGCGCCTACGGCATCAACAGCAGCAACCCCGACAAAGTGGTGACGACGGAGTTCAAGATCATCGCCGAGTGCTGACGGTGTCCGAGGTCCGGGCATAGGCTCGGTGACATCGATCGATGGAGGGCCGGTGAAGGAACGGTTGCACTGGTTGGCGATGCACGGCTTCATCCGTGGCGTCGCGACGCTCGGGGTCCGGCGCGGTGACCTGCACGCCAGGCTGATCGCCGACCCCGGGGTGGCCGCCGATCCGGTGCCGTTCTACGACGAACTTCGGGCCGCGGGGCCGCTGCTCAAGGGTCGTGTCAGTTATCTCACGGCCGACCATGCGCTCGCGCACGAGCTGCTGCGTTCCGACGACTTCCGCGTGCTGGTGTTCGGGGCGAATCTGCCCGGGCCGCTGCGCTGGCTGGAACGCCGCAACCGCGACGATCTGCTGCATCCGCTTCGCGCACCGTCGCTGCTCGCCGTCGAGCCGCCAGACCACACCCGCTACCGCAAGACGGTGTCCGCGGTCTTCACTCCCCGCGCGGTCGCCGCGCTGCGCGCTCGCGTGGAGCGGACCGCCGCTGACCTGTTGGATCAGCTGGCCGCCGAGTCCGGTGCCTCGCAGGTCGTCGACATCGTGGGCCGGTATTGCTCGCAACTGCCGGTCGCGATCATCAGCGACATCCTCGGCGTCCCAGAGCGTGACCGGCCGCGCGTCCTGGAGTTCGGAGAGCTCGCCGCACCGAGCCTGGACATCGGATTGACCTGGCGGCAATACCGCAGCGTGCAGCGAGGGCTCGCCGGCTTCAGCTCCTGGCTGGGCGAGCATCTCAGTCAGTTGCGGCGCACCCCGAGCGACAACCTGATGAGCCAGCTGATTCAGATAGCCGAAAGCGGGTCCGCCGAAACATATCTGGACGAGAACGAGCTACAAGCGATCGCCGGGCTGGTATTGGCGGCCGGGTTCGAGACGACGGTCAACCTGCTGGGCAACGGGATCCGTATGCTCCTGGACGCTCCCGACCGCCTGGACACCCTGCGCGAACGACCGGAGCTGTGGCCCAACGCCGTTGAGGAGATACTGCGGCTGGAGTCGCCGGTACAGCTGACCGCGCGGATGGCGCAAGGCGACGTTGAGCTGGCCGGGAAGCGGCTCCAGCGTGGCGACTTGGTGCTCGTCTATCTGGCCGCCGCCAACCGCGACCCGTCCGTCTTCGACGAGCCGCACCGCTTCGACATCGAACGGCCTAACGCGGGAAGGCATCTCGCGTTCTCCGGGGGCCGGCACTTCTGCCTGGGCGCCGCGCTGGCGCGTGCCGAGGGCGAAGTCGGGCTGCGTACGTTCTTCGATCGCTTCCCCGAGGTGCGGGCGGCGGGCGTCGGAAGCAGGCGCGACACGCGGGTGCTGCGGGGCTGGTCGTCGCTGCCGGTCGCGCTGGGGCCGGCACGGTCGATGGCTCGCGTCGACGGCTAGCGCGGCGTGCCGGGGGATCCCCGCGCTGTTGACACCGGTTCGGCAACCGAGTTTATTTGCGCTATGACAGACGTTTCTATGATCTCGGTCGAGGATGTCGTCCTCGGGCTATGGCAGGCGCTCTCGCGGCGGGACTGGGAGGCGGTCAAGACGTTTTTGTCCGATGACTGCCTCTACGTCGACATGCCGGTTCCGGCGCTGTCGGCGCGCGGACCGGAAGACATCGTCAAGCGGCTCAAGATGGGTCTCGAGCCGCTGGCGGGCTACGAGAACCACGACGGCGTGCTGCTGTCCAACGGTGCCGACGTGATGTACGAGCACTCCGAGACATGGACGTTCACGACGGGTGAGCGAGGCGTGCTGAGATTCGTGACCGTCCATAAGGTCGAGGGCGGCAAGGTCACCGTCTGGAAGGACTATTGGGACATGAACAGCCTGGTCAGCTTCGCTCCCCCGAACCACTTCGAAAACCTCGCGACGGCCGACACCAGCTGGGTCTTCGACGCGACTAGCTTGGTCTAGCAGACTCGTCCTCGTCCCGGATTTAGACGCGTAATCGTTGCCCACAGCGTTATATGCCATGTGACGGAATCTTTGCTGGATCCCGCTGCGTCAGTCCCCTGCTGGCAGTTGGACCTCCGCTGGAAACCGATCCCCTCGCACTATCAGTACCTACCTGTCGGGATTAACTCGTTTCTCTCCTGGTGTGAGCGCACAAGCACTCCCCAGAACTGACCGAGCGCAATGTTCAGGGCTAGGTAGCCAGACTGAGAAACGCTTCAGCGCACCCAACCACGTTGTCGCCGTGGCAGGTTGGGCAACCGCGTTCGAGTATGTCGGTCACGGCGGAGAGGGCGAGATCTCCTCCGATCCGCTTGCTGGGTGGTCGCCGGGTCCGTCTGGCCAATGAGGCCCTCCAACGCCGAGCGGTCACGCTCGCGATGCTGCGGGATGACGGTACTCGAGACGGTAACTGCGGCGCCGAAATCGGAGATTTCGGGTGCGGTCGTCTGGCGACTTCAGGGCGGGCGCCTCAACCGACGCTGGTTGCACTCGATCCCGCGATGCTTGCTAAGAGGATAGGAAACTCTATCCCTAGAGGCACCCCAATCTGGCTTCCCGGTCATTCCGGAAGCAGTGCTTTGTCCATCACCATTTCCTTCATGAATTCGTCATGAATCAGGCAACGACAACGCACATGACCGAAACGAAGTCAACGAGGAGAATGCCATGACCGCCCGTAACATCCACCCGTCGACCGCCGTCGACCAGCAGAACCCTCTCCGGTCGGCGCTCTCCAGGAGCTTCCGCGTCGCCGTCATCGTGACCGTGACTCTGGGCACCTTGGCTGGGACCGGGCTGGTCCTGTCGCTGTTGAAAGCGCTCGCGACGAGCAGGTACGGCGTCTACTTCGGGGTCTAGCCCGAAGTGAGCTCGGCATCTTGAGGAGGTTCCATGTTGAAGTCGGATATCGCGGTTGTGCTCGCCCTGGGCGCCGCGCTGGCATCCGCGATCGGCGCGGTGAGCCGTCAACAGTCGGCGCATGAGGTCACCGACGAACCAGTCGGCCACTGGGAGTTGTTCCGCATGTCGTTGCGCGACGCCCGGTGGTGGCTTGGCGGCGGGGGGGCCGTTGCCAACTACAGCCTGCAAGCCGCCGCGCTGGGGGTCGGGTCGGTGATGTTGGTGACGGCGCTGCAGGTGACGGCGCTGCTATTCGCCCTGCCGGTCTATGCGCGGCTGACCCATCAGCGGGTTACCCGCCGGCAGTGGATGTGGGCGACGGTGCTCGCCGTCGCATTGGCGGTGGTCGTCACGGTTGGCGACCCGAAGGCCGGGCAGTCGCAGGGGTCGCTGACGACCTGGGCTGTGGTGGCCCTGGTGTTGGGTCCGCTACTGGTTTTCTGTGTCCTGGGTGCGCGTATTTGGCCCGGTCCGCGTGCGGCTGTACTGCTGGCGATGGTTGCCGGTTCGTCGCTGGCCCTGTTCGCGGTGCTAACGAAAGCCGTCGTCGCGGCGGCCGGACATGGTTTCGGGGCGCTGCTGTGCGCGCCGAAATTCTATGTCTGGATACTGGCGGCGTTGGGAGGGATGATCTTTCAGCAGTCATCGTTTCGCGCTGGTGCGCTGACCGCCTCAATGCCGACGGTGACCGTGGCCAAGCCAGCGGTGGCATCGGTTCTGGGCATCGTGGTGCTCGGCGAGACCCTCAACGCCGATGGCGTGGGCATGATCGTCCTGGCGTCGGCGGCGATAGTGGTGATTGTCGCGATAGTGGCTCTAGCCCGCGGCGAGGCCCATACGGCGGCGCTCAGTAGCGAGCAAAACGGGGAAACCTCTGATCAAGCTACGGTGCCCGAGACACTAACCCGGCCGCGCGTAACGTTTGGGTCCGCGGTGCCATCGACACCTATTCTTGGCGAGCGCAGCTGTCGTGCCGCATGAGTCACCCTGGTCTTCGACGCCACAACCTTGGTCCGAGCACTGTGCTCGGGCGTCGGGAAACATTTTGGGCTGCAACGGATTCGGCGACATCGGCGCTTACGTCGCTTGGATGGTCACCCCTCGTATGTCGACCATCACAGCGCCTTGCTCAGCGCCGACGTCGCCAACCGCTATAAGTACTGTTGGACGCCGCCGTGGCCGTGGCAGGTGCCGCTGGCATGCGGGTGTTCGCTGAACGACCAGCTTCCATCCGCACATTGCGCGGTGGCGCCCTGCGGCTGCGAGCCGCCGTGTTGGGGATACGGGACGCAGTCGCCGGAACTGGCTGTGTAGCACTCGGGCGACGAGTAGGCCGGGGCGGCGAAACCACCGGCGGCGGCGGCGATGACCGCGGCGACAAGAGTTGCTCGGAGCAACATGCTCCCAAACCCCTTTCTTGTTCGAAGTTTGGTGACGTTGCCCGATTCGTCGATCGGAGCGTAAGCCGCGCGGCGGTTGATCACACCGGAAATTGGAAATATTGGCTACGACTCGGCCAGCGTCTTGAGGCGCTTCAGGGTCCCGGCGAGCGTGCGTCCCACCTGGCGCACGGCGATCCGGTCCGCGATGTACCCGAGCAGCCCGCCGGGTGCCTGATACGACAGGCGGAACGTCACCTTCGTACGGCCGTCGCGCGCGTCGCGCAGCCGGATCCGCCCGCGCAGGGTGATGCCGGTGAGGCCCACGAAGGCCAGGTCGCGGTCGTCGTCGAACTCGACCACTTCGATGAGTCCCCCGACCGGGACGGAGCCGATCTTCCAGTGGACGGTGTAGCGCGCACCGACGCCGGCGGGTTTGTCGTTCGAAGCCTCCCAGCGCTCCAGGTTCGTCATGAACGACGGGTAGCAGTCCGGGTCGCTGACGATCTTCCAGACCGCGGAACGGTCGGCGTTGATGACGCAGCGGCGTTCGACGCGCATCAGCCGATCACCGGGAATCGCCGCTCGGCGGCCAGCCGGTCAACGCCGCCCTGCAGGCTGGCCATCACCTTGTCGTGCACCGCCTGGTCGTCGCCATCGACCTCGATCGGGTGTTGGACCTCGATCACGATCTTGGTGGGCAACGGGATATGGCCCGCCAGGTCGCTGACGTTGAGACCCCAGGGCAGCGCCAGCGATATCGGGATGCTTTTGAGCCGGAGCAACTTGTCCGCCATCAGCAGCTTGGCCAACCACTGCCCGCGGTTGAGGAACAACGCGCTTTCCTGCCCGCCGACGCTGGCGACGGGCACGATCGGCACCCCGGCCTCGCGAGCGAGCTTGACGTAGCCCATGCGCCCGCCGAAGTCGACCTTGTGGCGTTCCCACGAAGGCCGGAACACCTCGTAGTCGCCGCCGGGATAGACCAGCAGCGCGGCGCCGGAATCCAGTGCGAGACGCGCGTTTTCGGGGTTGGCGGCAACGGTGCCGAATTTGCGCAGCCAGCCCAGTGGCGGTGCGGACACCACGAGGTTGTGGGCCAACTGGTAGAAGGGCCGCTCGACGCCGAAGTACGAGCAGAAGGCCAGTGTGAAGACGAACGTGTCGGGCGGCACGTTACCGCCGCTGTGATTGCCGACCAGCAGCACCGGCCCCTCGGCCGGAATGCGATCCAGGCCCCGCACGTCCGCCCGGAAATAGAACGACGCGAGCAGCCAGGTGCCCGGGAGCTGGTCGCGGATGTAGTCCGGGTCGCGCTGGTCGAGGTCTGCCTTGGGTACCCACGACACGACCTTGTCGCGGGCCCACTCCAAGACGCCCTTCGCGGTCGCCATGATCGGCCGTATACCCCGGCTTCACCGGGAGTCAAACGCGGTAGAGACCTGCGGCGTTGTGGTGAGCGATCAGGTCGACCACCCGGATGGCGTCGCTCTCGCTCCAGTCGTCGTTGACCACGAAGTCCCGCAATACGCGATGAATGCCGGTGCGCCACAGGGCCGCGCCGAGGAAGTGCAGTTCCGCGGGGCCGAACCCGTCCGAGGAGTAGAGGATCTTGCGGAAGGGGGCCAGCTCCAGCAGCCGGGCGATGAAGGCCACCGACCGCGCGCCCAGCTGGTTCACGCTCAGCCCACCGTCGAGGTAGACGTTGTTGAAGGCCTGTGCCAGATATCCCGCCTCGCGCTCGTAGGGGTAGCAGTGCAGCAGGACGATCGGGGTGTCCCCGGACTGCCGCAGGAAGTCGAGCAACAGCAGCGGGTTGGTCTTGTGCAGATCGCAGTCGCGGTCGCCGAGGCCGACATGGAATTGCAGGGGTTTGCCCAGCCGCAGCGCCTGATGCAACCCGAAACGCAGCAGCACCCGATCCTGTAACCGGGTGCCGCCGCGGTCGCGCCACCGGGCGGCCGCCTCGGCGACCTGCGACGGCGACGGCTCGGTCAGGTCGCCGTCGAACCCGCCCCGGTAGGCCAGGATCGACTTCGTGCCGACCGCCGTCGCCGCGCGCCGCCGCAAAATGTCCTCGAAGGCCGCCGCATAGTCTCCCGGCGCCTGCGCGGCCTGTTCGGCGATCTGCTCGAGGCGAATCACCTCGTAAGCGCGGCCGCCGGACAGTTCGGCCATGCCGGCCGGGCCGGCGGTGCCGGCGTCAATCCCGGTGTCCACCAACCAGTCGCTCACTCCCGCGGCCGGCAGGAACATCCGGGCCAACTCGGCCTCGCTGAACTGGCCACGATGCTCCCAATACGATTGTGGGTCAACGTGTTTGGCCAGCCCTAGGATTGGACCGCAGTGCGCGCGCACGGCGAAGCCGAGTTGTGAGTCGAACCCCGGCCCCACGATGGGTTCGGTGTTGGCCTCGTTGAGCGCGTTCTCGAACCGTTGCCGATCCCCCGCCGTCAACCAGCAACCGTGGACGTGTTGATCGATCAGCCTCACTTCACCGATGTGCAGCGCCAGGGCGTCGGACGTCATCGCGTGCCCCGTCACAGGCTCCAGGCCATCCGGAATTTGTCCGCCAGTTCCTCGGTGTCGAGGTCGCCGTACCGCTCGTGTTCCAGGCGGCGTACGGCGACCACCATGTCGACCGCCGGATCGCCGAGAATGTCTCGCAGCAGCACTGAATTATCCAGTGCCGCAATCACTTCGGTCTGCCCCCTGGCGAGGCTGACGACATCGTCGCGCTCGCGGTCGGAATCGGACAGGGTCGCCGGGTCGATCGTGATCTCCGGTGGCAACGCCGCCTGACGTTTGATTCCATCGAGCGCCAGCCCCAGGATCGCCGCCGACGCCAGGTACGGGTTGGCGGAGGGGTCGACGATCTTGACTTCGACGTTCCCGCCGCGCGGGTTGCCGGGCCCGCCCGTGATGAACCGCACCGCCGCCTCGCGGTTCTCGGTCCCCCAGCACGCGTACGCGCCGGCCCAGTTGCCGGGGTGCATCCGCAAGCCGGACACGATCGACCCGCACAACAAGCCCTGCGCCGCCGGCAGTCCGCCGACCAGCCCCGCCACCGCGCTCTCCCCCGCTGGCGTCATGCCGTGGGCGCCGGCGCCGTCGGAGAACAGCGGGCCATCCGGCGCTGTCAGCGAGAAATGTTGGTGGGCACCGGAACCCACGCCGCCCGCGAAGGGCGCGGGTGAGAGGCTGATGCGAACCCCGTGGCGGCGGGCCACCCGCCCGACGACGAGCCGCAACAGCACCAGTTGGTCGGCGGCGGCCACCGGGGATTGTGGCGCCAGGGAGAGTTCGAACTGGTTGGCGCCGTACTCGGGGTGAAACTGCTCGATCGCGATGCCAGCCGCCCCCGCCGACCGGGTGACGTCCCGGACAAACGCTTCGTGCTCGAGGATGCCGGCGAGGCCGTACTGCGCCCACAACGTCGACGGGAGGCGGCCGCCGTCGGGCGCGACCAAGAGGAATTCCACCTCGTGCCCGATCACCGCCTCGATCCCGGCTTCGGTGAGCGCGGCTTCGACCCGGCCCAGCGTGCCGCGTGCGCAGGCGGGAACGGGCGTGCCGTCTTGCTCGAGAAACGCGGCGGGTGCCCACGCCAGCCCGTCGCCGACGATGCGCAGGGCCGACACGTCGATGCGCAGGCGCTGGTCCCCGATGACGCCGACATCGGGCGTGAAGGCGATGCCGCTCTGGTCGATCGCGAAGGCGTGCCACGAGGGGCTGGCGCCGAGACCTGGATCCGCGAACGCGTTGGTCCGACGGATCGGAACCGTCTTGGCCAGGGTGAGCCCGGCGGGATTCACGACGGTGCCGATGACGGTGTCGACGCCCTCGGCCTCGAGCTGGGCGATCCCCGCGGCCGCAAGCGGTGTGCCGGTCATGGCAGTCATTGTGCAGCCTCGAGCCGCCCTGGCTGACGAATTCAGTTCTGGCGGGCGACCAGCTCGGTGACGAACCGATCGAGGAAGCCGTCGATGGAAGTGCCGCCCGCCGGCCGGATGACGAATTTCGTCAAACCCGCATCGATGTAGGCGTCGAGTTGGCGGTGCAGGCGATCCCATCCGGCGGCGATCAGCTCGGCGGGGTCAACGTCGGGACGACGCTTCCGGGCCGCCGCGGCCAGCTCCGAGGCCAGGTCGCCCTCTGCCACGGCCAATGAGATCCCGAAATGGTCGGGGTCTATCTGCCGGCCCGCTTGCGCCGCGGCGCATTCGATCGCCTCACGGCCGGCCCGGGCCTCTTCGGGGGTCAGGAAACTGCCCAGCCAGCCGTCGCCGAGCGCGCCGATCCGCCGAAAGGCCCCCGGCGCCGAACCGGCCAACCAGATATCCAGCGGCGGGTTCGGCCTCGGCATGACGGAAGCCTCGTTGACCGTGAAATATCGGCCGGTGTAGCTGGCCGAATCCTCGGCCAGCGCCGAGCGCAGCACCCGCAGCGACTCATCGAACACCGCGGCCCGCTCTCCGTCGGGGACCACGAACACCTCGCGTTCGGCCGGAATCGCCGACCGCAGACCGAAGACGGGAAGGACCCGCTTCGGCGCGACGGCCGCCAACGACGCCAGTTGTTTGGCGACCAGTACCGGATGCCGCCCGGGAAGCACAGCCACCGAGGTGCCGACCTTCAACCGGGTCGTCCGGGCGAGGGCGTAGGCCATGCCGACCACCGGATCGACCGCCGGGGAGTAGACCAGCTCCGAGAACCACAGCGAATCCACCCCGCTGGACTCCAGCCGATCCACGATGGGGGCCAACCGATCCGGGGCGGTATCCGCACCCAGGCCGACGCCGAAGCGAATCTTCACCCGTGGAGCAACACCGTGGTGCCCCGGTTTGTGCCCACGGGAGCGGCTATGCCCGGCTGGGAATGGTCAGCTTGCAGGCTTGGCCGATATCGAGGGTCCGCAACACTCGACCCATGCCGACCCATAGCGCGCACGACAGGGCCAAGTCGGCCAGCAGCTCGTCGGAGAAGTGCTCGGAGCAACGGCTCCAGAAGTCCTCGTCGTCGCGCAGGGCGGTGTGATCGCTGGCGAATCGGTCCGCGAACTCGGCGGCCAGCCGCTCCTGCTCGCTGTAGCCGGGCCAGGTGCGCCACTCCCGGGCGTGGTCATACAACTCTTCATCGACTCCGGCGGCGGGCCCGTCCTCGTCGCGGGTGTTGACGCAGACGACGCATTCGTTGCGGTGGGCGATCACCGCGCGGGCCAGTTCGCGGGTGCGCAGCGGCAGCCGGTTCTTGGTGTAGACCGCGTTGCTGAAACCGCCAAGCGCGCCGCCGATGTCCGGGGATTTCACAAACCAGCCGGCCAGGTCGTCGTCGGCAAATGTTCCGATTCGGCTCATGGCGTGATGGTACGCCCGGAGCGCCCGTTTCAGGGTGCGGGCACCGGGATCTTCGTGGTGGGACGGTCGTCGTTCCAGTCCCGTTGCGCGAGAACGCGGCCCGCGACTCGATTCAGCGCCGCTTCGACCACGCGACGATCCGGTCTTCCGTCGAATCCCGGTGACCGGGCGAGCTTGTCGACCAGCCAGCCCACCAGCAGCGTGTGCACGTATTCCACCTGCTGGGCCCCCGCGGGGGTCAGCCACATCTGGTCGCCGTCGCCCCGGGCGTATCCGGTCGCGATCAGGCGCGAAAACGTGGGCTCCAAGACCTCGAACGGTATCCGTAGGTAGTCGGCGATGTCGGTGAGCCGGGCCGTGCCATACATCTCCCCGTAGCGGTTGATGCGCAGGACACCCCACAAGCCGGCCACGTCGAGTCGGCAGTCGGGTCGCATGGCGATGCTGCGCAATCGCATGCCGGGCACGCCGCGCAGCATGCGTTCGACCGCGCCCTCCAGCATCTGATCCGGTGTCTCGGTGTTCGGCATGCCGAATGCATCGCCGAGATCGATTGTGCTGTCATGCATTTCCCGCAACGGAACCTCCCGCAGGAACAACGCCAGGGCGAAACCCGCCAGCGCGACCGGAACCGCCCAGAGGAACACGTGGGTGAGCGACTCGGCGTAGGCGGCGACGATCGGAGCGGCCGCCTGGCGGGGCAACCGGTGCAACGCCTCCGGCGACGCGGCGGCCGCGGCTGGCGCGCGGCTGGCCACCATTGCCGGGCCGATCCTGCTGTGCAGGAAGTTCGTGAACAGCGAACCGAAGATGGCTGCGCCGAACGAGCTGCCGATCGTGCGGAAGAAGGTGACGCCGGAGGTCGCGACGCCGAGGTCTTCGAAGCCCACGGTGTTCTGCACGATCAGGACAAGGGTCTGCATGCACATGCCGATCCCGGCGCCGAGGATGACAAGGAACAGCGATTGAACCAAAACCGATGTCGACGGGTCCATCCGCGACATCAGAAAGAACGCCACCGCCATGACGGCGGTGCCGGCGACGGGAAAGACTTTGTATCTGCCCGTGCGGCCGACGATGACACCACTGCCCATCGAGGTGGTCAGCATCCCGATCACCATCGGCAACGTGCGCAGGCCCGACGTGGTGGCCGAGACGCCGTCGACGAACTGCATGTACGTCGGCAAGAACGTCAGGGCGCCCAGCATCGCGAAACCGACCACGAAGGACAGGACGCAGCACACCGTGAACACCGGACTGCCGAACAGCCGGGTCGGCAAGATCGGCGCGGCGGCCCGGCTTTCCACCCAGGCGAAGACGCACAACGCGATCACCGAGCCGACGAACAGGCCGATGATCATGGGCGATCCCCACGGGTAGGTGGTCCCGCCCCAGCTGGTGGCCAGTGTCAGCCCCGAGGCGCCCAGGCCGACGAGCAGGATGCCGGTGTAGTCGATGACCGGTTTGGTGCGGTCGGACAGCGCCGGGATGGCGGCAGCCGCCACGAAGAAGACCACGACCGAGATCGGCACGTTGATCCAGAACGCCCAGCGCCAGGTGAAATGGTCGGTGAAGTAGCCGCCGAGCAAGGGACCGATCACGGTGGTGACGCCGAATACTGCACCCATCGCACCCTGGTAGCGGCCGCGATCCCGCAGTGGGATCACCTCGCCGATCAGCGCCATGGCGGTCACCATGAGCCCGCCGCCGCCGATGCCCTGCAGCGCACGCGACGCGACCAGCATGCCCATCGAGCTCGAAAGCCCACACAGCACCGATCCGGCGACGAAGAACACAACGGCCGCCTGGAACACCCGCTTGCGGCCGAAGAGGTCACCGAACTTGCCGACGAGGGCGGTGATGATGGTCGAGGCGAGCAGGTAGCTGGTGACCACCCACGATTGATGGCCTGCGCCACCAAGATTGGCGACGATGGTTGGCAACGCGGTCGCCACGATCGTCTGGTCCAGCGCGGCCATCAGCATGCCGAGCAGGATCGCCACGAAGATGAAATTGCGTCGCTGCGGGTCGACCAGCGCGCCGCTGGGCGCGGCGTCCGTCGATGAACCGCCGCGAATTGCTGTCGGGCTCGTCATGCCTGCCTTCCGTCGGCAACCGTTGCTCAGGGATGCCCACGGTTAACCAAAGGCAATCTAACCGCGGCAGCGAAGTGGTCCCGGGGTTTGGTCCACCTCCTCTAGCCAGTGGAATCAACACGGGCGCTGGCCTCTTGCCCGAGGCCGAAGACCTGCACAGCGGCTGACTTCCCTTTCAGGGCGTGCGATCCGCGATCGATTAGTGCGGGTGGTCGAGAACCCATGGCATTGACGGACTGCTCGGTGAGAAGGATGGCGTCGCCGGTGGTCTTGGTGAGCTGCTCCACGCGGGCAGCGACGTTGACGGTGTCACCGATCAGGGTGAACTCGAGCTTGCCTCCGCCGCCGATGGTGCCGGCGATCACCACGCCGGTGTTGATGCCGATGCCGATTCGAAGTGTGCCGCCGAATCTTTCGGCGACACCGCGGTGAATCAGCGCCGCGGCGCTCACCGCGGCGTCGGCATGATTCGCGAGATCGTTCGGCGCACCGAAGACCGCCAGTGCGCCGTCGCCAAGGAACTTGTTGACGTGCCCGCCGGCGGCCACGACGGCAGGCACCACGATCTCGAACAGGGCATTGAGGCGGGCCACCGTGTCTTCGGCGGTATTCGCCTCGGCGAACGGCGTGAAGTCGCGGATGTCGACGAACATCACGGTCACCTGGCGCCGGTCTCCGGTGAACACATCGTCACCCTGCTCCAGCAGGCGCGCCGCCAGCGCTGGGTCGACATAAGTGCCGAAGGCCGCGTGGAGTCGTTGCCGCTCAGCCAAACCGGCCTGCATCCGGTTGAACGATGCCGACAACGCGCCAAGATCGTCGTCCTGGACCACCGGCAGGCGCTGGCTGTAGTCACCGGCCGCAACACGTTCGGTTCCTTCGGCAAGATCGCGAAGGGGTTGGAGCGACGGTGAGAATGAGGCGCCGACAGTGATCGGCACCGCGAAGAAAAGCACTAACCCACAGGCGATTACGACCACCAGCACGGGAACCTCCCGAACTCGGTCGATCGCGACCGCAAACATCGCGCCCGCGACAGCGAAGATGAACGCGGCCGCAAGCACGGTCAGGTTTGACCACGCGGCGAAAGTCGGGCGAGACCGGGGCAGGATCTCACCCATTCCTGTGTCGCCGGCGAGAGCGACCCTGGCGGGCCGCAGCGCCCCTTCCGGGTAGCTGTGCACGGCGATCAGCACCACCGAAATTCCTGTGGCGGCGCCCAGGATGCCGTACTGGACCAATCGTGACCCGGTTCCCCCGGCGATCGCACCCACCAGCAGGAACAGCACCGCGATGAAAGCAGCGTTGGCCGCCACCCCTCGCGGCCCGGCCGTCCGGCTCCAGGCGTAGGTGGCCTCCAGCGCCCTCGCCCGATCGACCTCACGCCCGGCTGCCCATCGCTCCACCAGACGGGTCGCGCCCAGTCCGGGAAGATTGGTCACGTACATCATCACCGGCACGATGCCAACGGTCAGCGCTGCCGCCTCGAGGTAGCGATCAGATTTTTCGAAGGCGACGATGAGAAGCGCAAAGAAGAGGTAGACCGGCAGCAACTCCGCGAGGCTGACCGCATAGATCGCCCACGAGTACCGCGTCCGGCATCGATCCCACGCCCACTGCCAGATTCGGTCCATGCCGGGAGACTAATCCGCTGGCCACCTTGCCATCCGGGTTTGAACGCGCAGCTATCTCGCGCCACCGTCTGCTCGGGTAGCCGCGCGGCAATCTCGTCCGAGCGGAATCGGGCGTCCGGCCGCTGGGCCTGAGCGGTGTTAGCTCGGCGGCCTCGAGACGCACTGCGCCGAGTAGAGCTCCACGCCGAGCTTGTCCATCAGCTCCAGCTGCGTCTCGAGGTAGTCGATGTGCTTTTCCTCGTCGGCCACGATCTCTTCCAGCAGATTGGCGCTCGTGCTGTCCTGCTTCTCGCGGCACATGATGATGCCGGGCTTGAGCCGGTCCATCACCTCGTACTCGATGGCCAGGTCGGCCTCGAACTGCTCGCGCAGCGTCTGGCCGATGCGCAGCGAGAACAGGCGCTGGTAGTTGGGCAGCCCGTCGAGCAGCAGGATGCGATCGGTGATCGCCTCGGCGTGCCGCATCTCGTCGAAGGACTCGGCCCGGGTGTGCTCGGCGAGCTCGGTGAATCCCCAGTTGTCCTGCATCTTGGAGTGCAGGAAATATTGGTTGATCGCGGTGAGCTCGCCGGTCAACTGCTCGTTGAGCAGGCGCAAAACATCCGGATCCCCTTGCATGATCACTCCCCTACGGTGACGTGAAACGGTGGTCATTTCATGGCTCCGGGCCGGGTGCGCGGGCTGACCGCACCGTGCCGGGCCGTACCCGCACTTTGCCACGACGGGTGGCAATCTTCCAGCAAGGTATGGCTGTGCTCAGTGTGTGTTGCTTGCGGCCCGCGTCGGGCACGTTGCTAGCGACTAAGGTTAGACTGCGCTAACGAACTTAGGTTAGACTCAACTAATAACAGTCTCGGTTCGGTACTACTTCTTCAAATCCCGATGACACGGGACCCCGAGAGGGAGGACGAAGTGCGCTCGCTTGGCCACGCCGTCGACGAAGGGAATGTCGCCAGCATGCAGGGGATGCGCTGATGTACGTGTGCCTGTGTGTCGGCGTCACCAACCACACGGTGTCCGAAGTGGTCGCGCGCGGTGCTTCCACCTCCAAAGAGGTCGCGGCCGCGTGCGGGGCCGGTGGCGACTGCGGGCGCTGCAAGAGGACCCTGCGGGCGATCATCGCCGCGTCGGCAAGTCTCGAGACCGCTCCGTCGCTTTAGCCCCGGGCTTTGTTGAAGTCCGCCAGGGCAGCCGCATTGGCCTGTGCGCCCATCAGCTCGGCGAAGTGGGCGTTTTCCCGCGCGATGGCCGCCGCGATCTCCGGACGCACCGGTTCCATCATCGTGTGCTTGACCGCCATCAGGCTCGAAATGGGCCTTCCAGCAAGGACTTCCGCGTGCCGGCGGGCTTCGGGCAACAGCTCCTCGGGATCGCAGACCCGCCAGACCAGGCCCATCCGCAACGCCTCGTCCGCATCGACCCACTCCGAGGACATCAACAGCCAGGCGGCGTTCTGCCGGCCCACCAGCTGTGGCAGCAGATACGACGAGGCCGCTTCCGGCGCCACCCCCAGGCTGGTGAACGGACACTTGAGGCGGGCCGTCGACGACATGAAGGCCAGATCGGCGTAGCCCAAGATGGTGGCGCCGATGCCCACGCCCACACCGTTGACCGCGCAGATGAGCGGCTTGGGGAACGTGCTGAGGGCGTCGATCAGTCCGACGAAACTGTGCTTGCCCGGAGTGAAATCCGGATCGGTGATGCGGGCCTGCATCTCGGCGAGGTCGGTACCGGCGCTGAAGCCGCGGCCCGCGCCGGTCAGCAGCACCACGGCCACCTCGGGGTCGTCGGCAGCGGCCAACAGCGCTTCGGCGGTCGCGTCGTACAGGGCTTCGTTGAATGCGTTCAGCGCCTCGGGCCGGTTCAGCGTGAGGGTGCGCACCCGCTTTTCGTCATTGATCTGCAGCGTCACGGCTGCAGCCTAACGACGTCAGCCGTTGCTGTAGACGCGGGTGGGCGCGATCAGCACGACGGCGCGGCGCTCCCGGGCCATCACGCGGTCGTACTCGTCCCAGTCGTCGTGGGTGCCGCCCGCGGCGGTGAAAACCTCACGCAGCAACAGCCGCAGCTGGTCGTCCGTAGTCAGCCATGGCCGCGTGTCCTCGGGGCCGGCGAGCTCGGCGCGGCCCTCGACGGTCGCCCACTGCCATCCCTTGCGGAAGGTGACCGCCAGCTGCGGTCGAGCCCGGAGGTTGGCCAATTTGACCTTGCCGTAGGTGGTGAAGCCCAGCACCTCCTCGCCGCTCTCCGGGTGCGGCAACAAACCGACGTTGACCAACGAAGCCTGCACCGTTCCGTCGGCCCGAACGGTGGACACCACCGCCAGGCCATTTTCCGCGGCGGCCAACGCCACGGCGTCGCGAAGAGTTGTCATAAGAGTTCCTCGATGAACGGTGTCTTGAAGACGTAGCGGCTGGTGGGGACGGTGTCGATGTTTTCGTTGGCGCCGAACGCCGTGGTGCTGGTGACCATTCGGCCCAGTCGGTCCTGCAGGTCGTTGTCGTCGGCGGCACCGAAGAACGCCTTGAGATCGGTGATCGCCTCCTGTGGGAACAACTCTTCGACGATGCCCGCGATTCCCGGTGCGTCCGGGGTTAGGGTGCGCACCACCCAGTTCTGGGTGTAGCCGAAGGTCGCCTGCGTCTCGATGGCCACGGAGGTGTGGTCGCGCTGCCACCGGGTCAGCCAGCTCTCCCGGTCCAGGCCGGCGGGCCGGCGCAGCAGCGCGATATTGGCCAATCCCGCTGTGCGAAAACCAGATTCGATTACCGGTGCTCTGAGCGGGACCGACTCGGTCACCAGATAGGCGGCGAGTTGTTCGCATTCGGCCTCGAGCAGGGCCAGCGCTGCGGACATCTGCTCGCCGTAGCACTGTTGGGTCCACATGCTCACCACCGCAGCGACCGGCGGATCCAGCGTCGTGAGAGTCATCAGCGACTGGCGCACGGCGTCGTCGCGGACGTTGACCGACAACCCCGGCAGACCCAATTCCAACAGGGCGCCGGCGACCGGGCCACGTTGGCGGGCGCACCACTCTTCGTCCGAATCGGAACGCATGAGGACGGCGATGACCTTTTCCATAGGCAGAACCTACCTGCGCCGGCCGCGCTATTTGACCAGCCGGACGGGATGTTCGTCGCTGATCAATCTGCCGATCATGTCCGCCAATTGCCGGTAGGACTCGTCACGGCCGCTCGACGAGCGGTACACCAAACCGATGCGCCGTCCGGGGCGGGGCGCGGCGAACCGCGCCAGGCCCAGGCGGGTTCTCGTCGCCTCGACCGGCACCGCACTCTGCGGGATCAGCGTCACCCCCAGGCCGCCGGTTACGCACTGCACCGCGGTGGCCAGCGACGCCGCCCGGGTATTGGCCAGCTCCGCTCGCACGCCCGCCTTGTGGCACACGTCCAGCGCCTGATCGCGCAGGCAGTGTCCCTCGTCGAGCAGCAACAGTGGCAGGTCGGCCAGTGCCGTCGCCGGAACCCGCCGCTTTCCCGACAGCGGATGTCCGGGCGGTAGGGCGAGGACGAAATCCTCGTCGTAGATCGGGATCGCGGTGACGCCGCGGGCGTCGGCGGGCAGGGCGATGAGCGCCGCATCGAGCGCACCCTCGCGCAATACCGTCATCAGCCGTTCGGTCTGGTCTTCGGTCACCCGCAACGTCATTCCGGGGAACTGCTCGGCCAGGCCGGCCAGCACGGTCGGCAAGACGTAGGGCGCGACCGTCGGGATCAGTCCCAGCCGCATCCCGCCCCGCAGCGGATCGGATGACCCCGCGGCGGCGGCGGTGAACGCGTCCACCGCCTCGATGACGGCCTGTGCGCGCGGCAGCAGCTCCGTGCCCTCCGTCGTCAGCAGGACACGCCGCGTCGAGCGCTCGATGAGCTGGGTGCCGAGCCCGGTCTCCAGCGCCGCGAGTGCCTGCGACAATGTGGACTGTCTGACCCCAAGAGTGGTTGCGGCGCTGCTGAATTGACGCTTCTCGGCGATCGCGGCGAACGCGCGGAGGCCAGCGATAGTCGGCTGATAAATCTTATCGGGCATACCGATAAGTGTAGTGGGAGATATCACCTTTACTTCAACCCGGGTGAACGGGCACCATGGGCAATGAATAAGCTAATCTTGAGTGAATCCAAATTAGGAGAGCCATGCCTTTGCTGACCATCGGCGACCAGTTTCCCGCCTACGAGCTCACCGCGTTGATCGCGGGCGATTTGTCCAAGGTCGACGCCAAGCAGCCCGAGGACTACTTCGCCACCGTCACCAACGAGGACCACGAAGGCAAGTGGCGCGTTGTGTTCTTTTGGCCCAAGGACTTCACCTTCGTGTGCCCGACCGAGATCGCCGCGTTCGGCAAGCTCAACGACGAGTTCGAGGACCGCGACGCGCAGGTCCTGGGCGTCTCGATCGACAGCGAATTCGTGCACTTCAACTGGCGCGCGCAGCACGAAGACCTGAAGAAGCTGCCCTTCCCCATGCTCTCGGATATCAAGCGTGAGCTGAGTTTGGCCACCGGCGTTCTCAACGCCGACGGCGTCGCCGACCGGGCGACCTTCCTGGTGGACCCCAACAACGAGATTCAATTCGTTTCGGTCACCGCCGGATCCGTGGGACGCAACGTCGAGGAAGTGCTGCGGGTCCTCGACGCCCTGCAGTCCGACGAGCTGTGCGCCTGCAACTGGCGCAAGGGTGACCCGACGCTGAATGCCGCCGAGCTGCTCAAGGCCTCGGCTTAGTCGCGTAGGGTCTGAACAGGGAGGCGAGATGAGCGTAGAAAACCTCAAGGAAGCGCTGCCCGAGTACGCCAAGGACCTCAAGCTCAACCTCGGCTCGATCACGCGCACGACCGAGCTCAACGAGGAGCAGCTGTGGGGCACCCTGCTGGCGAGCGCCGCGGCGACGCGAAACACTCAGGTAATCACCGAGATCGGTGCCGAGGCGGCCGACATCCTGTCCGCCGAGGCGTACAACGCGGCGCTGGGAGCCGCATCGATCATGGGCATGAACAACGTGTTCTATCGTGGCCGGGGCTTCCTCGACGGCAAGTACGACGACCTGCGTGCGGGATTGCGGATGAACATCATCGCCAATCCCGGCGTGGAGAAGGCGAACTTCGAGCTGTGGTCCTTCGCGGTGTCATCGATCAACGGATGCCCGGACTGCGTGGCCTCCCACGAACACACGCTGCGCGAGGCGGGAGTCACCCGGGAGACCATCCAGGAGGCGCTGAAGGCCGCGGCCATCATTTCCGGCGTGGCACAAGCGATTGTCGCCTCCCAGACGCTGGCCACCGTCGGCTGACGCAGTGACGGCACCAGCCTGGATAGCACACGCGATCTGGTGGCAGGTCTATCCGCTGGGGTTCGTCGGCGCCTTTCCTTCGTCGGAGCCGCCGCGGCCGGGAGAACACCGGCTGCGGCGGCTCGTCGACTGGTTCGACCACGCCATCGCACTGGGCGCGTCCGGCGTTGCGCTGGGCCCGATCTTCGCCTCGCGCACCCATGGTTACGACACCACCGACCACTACCGCATCGACCCCCGGCTCGGTGACGACGCCGATTTCGACCACCTCGTCGCCGAGGCCCGTCGCCGTGGCCTGCGCATCCTGCTCGACGGCGTGTTCAATCACGTCGGCGTGGATTTCCCCCGTTACCAGGAGGCGCCGAACGACGAGGCCGCAGCGCGCTGGTTTCGCGGGCGCCCGGGACGCTTTCACACGTTCGAGGGTCACGCGGAGCTGATCACGCTCAACCACGACAACCCCGAAGTGGTCGACTACACCGCGGACGTGATGGCGCACTGGCTGGAACGCGGCGCCGATGGCTGGCGACTCGACGCGGCTTACACGGTGCCGGAACGGTTTTGGGCCTCGACACTCCCCCGGGTGCGCGAGCGCTTCCCCGAGGCGTGGTTCGTCGGCGAGCTCATCCACGGCGACTACGCCGCCGTCGTGCGGGCTGCGACGTTCGACTCGGCCACCCAGTACGAGCTGTGGAAGGCGATCTGGAGCAGCCTCAACGACGGCAACTTCTTCGAGCTGGACTGGGCGCTGCAGCGGCATGGCGAGCTCCTGGCCAGCTTTGCCCCGCTCACTTTCATCGGCAACCACGACGTCACCCGCATCGCCAGCCGGCTCGACCGCCCCGAGCACGTGGCGCACGCGCTGGTGATCCTGTTGACCGTCGGCGGCGTGCCCAGCGTGTACGCGGGCGACGAACTGGGACTCCGCGGCGTCAAGGAGGAGCGCTACGGCGGGGACGACGCGGTGCGCCCCGAGTTCGGCTCTCCCCCAATGAAATTGGATGCGTTCGGCACCCAGATGTGGGCGCTGCACCAGTTCCTGGTCGGGCTGCGCCGTCGTCACCCGTGGCTGCACCGGGCCTCGACCACCGCGCTGCGGCTGGAAAACCGGCATTACCTGTACGAGACCCGCAGCGGCGACGACGCGCTGCTGGTCGCGCTCAACATCGACGACGAGCCGATGCGCGTGGGGCTGTCGGAACTGGGCACGTCCCACCGGCGGGTCATCGGCGGTTCGTCAGCCCCGCCGCAAGAGGTGGTGGACGCGCTGGTCGTGGAACCGCACGGGTGGCGGATCTTAAGCCCGGCCTAGGCGTTCCAGAGTCAGCTGGTCCTGCCGGCCGTCGTAGTACTTGTCGAGGACCGCGAGGAATTCCTCGTTGTCGTCCGCGGCGCGGGCGAACAGCGTCATCGACGACCGCAGCTTGAGGTCGTCGGGCGAGCCGAAGATGTCCGCGACCGATCGGCCCTGCACCGCGTCAACCAACCGGGCGCACTCACGCAACCGCGGGCCGAGCAGCTCATGGCCCAGGTAGGCACGCGCCTCCTCGAGCGAGGAGATGCCGTAATGCACCGCGGTCGGGCTGCCGCCCAGGCCGCATAACTGCGGGAAGACAAACCACATCCAGTGACTGCGTTTACGACCGGAGCGCAGCTCTTCGACCACGTTGCGGTACACCGGGGCCTGCGCGTCGACGAAGCGCTGGAGGTCGAAGGGGTCGCTCGCCGATTCCATGTGACTACGGTTGCACATATGGCGGTCAAACGACGAGTGCCCAAGGTGCGCGACCTCGCGCCGCTGATCCAGTTCAAGCGACCGCAATTCGACGCGACCAAGCGCCGCCTCGACGCCGCGCACACGATCGAAGATCTGCGCCGCATCGCCAAACGCCGCACGCCCAAGGCGGCGTTCGACTACACCGACGGCGCCGCCGAGGACGAGCTTTCCATCCAGCGAGCCCGGCAAGCGTTCCGCGACATCGAGTTTCACCCCACCATCCTGCGTGATGTCAGCAACGTCACCGCCGGCTGGAATGTGCTGGGCCAGCCGGTGGTCCTGCCACTCGGCATCGCGCCCACCGGCTTCACCCGACTGATGCACACCGAGGGCGAGATCGCCGGCGCCGCGGCGGCGGCCAAGGCAGGCATTCCGTTCTCGCTGTCCACGCTCGGCACCTGCGCGATCGAGGACCTGGTGACCGCTGTTCCCCAGGGCAGGAAGTGGTTTCAGCTCTACATGTGGCGCGACCGGGAACGCTCGATGGCGCTCGTCCAGCGCGCCGCCGATGCGGGGTTCGACACCCTGCTGGCCACTGTCGACGTCCCGGTCTCCGGCGCCCGGCTGCGCGACAACCGCAACGGGATGACGATCCCGCCGACGCTGACATTGCGCACCGTCCTGGATGCGGTGCCCCACCCGAAATGGTGGTTCGACCTGTTGACCACCGAGCCGCTGGCGTTCGCGTCGCTGGACCGCTGGCCGGGAACCGTCGCCGAGTATCTGAGCACCATGTTCGACCCCAGCCTCACCTTCGATGACCTGGAGTGGATCAAGGCCCAGTGGCCGGGCAAGTTGGTGGTCAAGGGCATCCAGACGCTCGACGACGCCCGCGCCGTCGTCGATCGCGGCGTCGACGGCATCGTGTTGTCGAATCACGGTGGGCGCCAACTGGATCGGGCCCCAGTGCCCTTCCACCTGCTGCCCTCGGTCTCGCGTGAGGTCGGCAAACACACCGAGATCCTGCTGGACACCGGCATCATGTCGGGCGCCGACATCGTGGCGGCGATCGCGCTGGGCGCGCGGTGCACGCTCGTCGGACGGGCCTACCTGTACGGGCTGATGGCCGGCGGCGAACCCGGCGTCGCCCGTGCGATCGAAATTCTTTCCCAAGGCGTGATCCGCACCATGCGTCTGTTAGGTGTCACCTGTCTCGAGGAGCTCTCGCCCAAACACGTCACGCAACTGCAACGCCTGGGGCCTGTCGAACCGCCCGCGTGACGGCGCTACTGCAGGCGGGCGACGTGTTCCGTGCGGTTACGCACCAGGTCGTTGAAGGCCTCGCCGGGCCCGACGTGTTCGAAGAGTTGCGGCGGGTAGTGAGTGACGTACATCGTGCGCCGGCCGCCGGCACCGGTCGGCCGGGGTGAGGCGTGCATCAGGTCCTGGACGTGGACGGTCACGTCGCCGGGGGCGGTGTCGATGCTCACCACCGGGACCCGTTGGAGCCGATGCTCCCAGCGGTAGTGAATCGCCTGACCGTGACTGCCCGGCACCACCTGAAGGTTGCCGGTCGAGGCGTCCGAGCCGGTCAGTTGAATGCCGATGCTGACCGCGGGGCACATGAGAGCGTGCCCACCCATGCCGCAGTCCTGATGCCAGGGGATGTTGGACAGCCCGCTGGTGTTGCCTGGCACTTTGAGCAACACCGCGCTGCCTTCCATCCGGTCGGGTGCGGGGCGCAGCGCGGGATTGATGAGGGTGCCCAGCCTGGACACCCTGGGATCGTTTTCCAAGGCGGCGAGGACGGGCGAGCGCAGCGTTGCGTAGACCAACCTGCACAGCACGCTGCCGCCGTCCTCGTCGGTGACCCACCACGAACGGTCATCCCCCGGCCGGGCCTGGGCCGCGAGGCGGTCGACCTCGCGGTTGGCGGCCCGCATCTCATCGGCGTCGAATACGCCCCTGACGTGCAGGTAGCCCATGGACTGCAGCTGTGCGGACAACTCGGCGTCGTCCGCGTCGAGCGTGAATGCGGCGAGCGGGTCGCGCCCCTTCAGGTCGGCGCGGGCCGGATCGTACGGCGGGACGCCGGCGTGCAGGTAGCGCAGGACCGGGTCCCAGTCCGCCAGCTGGTCGAACCCGCCCCGCTCGAAGGACAACTCGTCGCTGAGCAGGAGGTTGATGACCGTGCGGATCTGGCCAACCATGTCCTCCCACGCCCGTCGGGACAGCCGCACGACGGCATCTCCGGTGCGCTGCCCCTCGCCGACGCGGATCGTCGGGCCATCGACGGCATAGGTGACGGCATCGTCGTCGACGAGGAAGGTGATGGCGCCGGCGGAAGCGAGATCTCTGGCCGCGGATTCCAGGACATCCGGGTCGAGGGCGGTCAGGGCGGGGCGCGTCAGCGGCACGGGCCGATTATCCAAGACCGCCAACGTGATAGCCACCACTTACCCGCCGCGGAGCCGCGGAGGGGAACAAACCGGCGCCCGCCTGGGTTGAGCGCATCAGACTCAGTTTTTTGGAGGATTGATGGCTGAAGCCAAATCGGTGCCGGTGCTGTTTGTCACCGACACCATCGTGTTGCCCGGAATGGTCGTTCCGATCGCGCTCGACGAGGCCGCGCGGGCGGCAATCGACGCTGCTCAGGCGAGCGAATCCGGGCAGCTGCTGATCGCGCCCCGGCTGGACGACCGGTACCCGTCGCACGGTGTTATCGCCAAGGTTTTGCAGGTCGGACGCATCGCAGGCGGCGGCACCGCGGCCGTCGTGCGCGGTGAGCGCAGGGCGCAGATCGGGGCCGGGGCGTCCGGGCCGGGCGCGGCGCTGTGGGTCGAGGTGACCGAGGTCCCCGAGGTCGAGGCGACCGACGAGATCAAGGCACTGATGGCCGAGTACAAGAAGCTGCTGCTGGCCATGCTGCAACGGCGCGAGGCCTGGGAGATCGTCGACTACGTCAACCGGCTGTCCGACCCGTCGGCGTTGGCCGACACCTCCGGCTACGCGTCCTACCTGTCCAGCGAGCAGAAGCGGCAACTGGTCGAGACCGAGGATGTCGCCGAGCGGCTGCGGGTGCTGATCGACTGGACCAGCGACCACCTCGCCGAGGTCGAGGTCAACGACAAGATCGCCGAGGACGTGCGCGAGGGCATGGAGAAGACGCAGAAGGAGTTCCTGCTGCGCCAACAGCTGGCCGCCATCCGCAAGGAATTGGGTGAGGGCGAGCCCGACGGGTCCGATGACTATCGCGCCCGCGTCGAAGCGGCCGACCTGCCCGAGAAGGTGCGCGAGGCCGCGCTGCGCGAGGTCGGCAAGCTGGAACGGTCCAGCGACCAAAGCCCGGAGAGCGGCTGGATCCGCACCTGGCTGGACACGGTGCTCGACCTGCCCTGGAACGTCAGGACCGACGACTCGACCGACCTGAAGGCCGCGCGTGGGGTGTTGGACGCCGACCACCACGGGCTGGACGACGTCAAGGACCGCATCGTCGAATACCTGGCCGTGCGGGCCCGCCGCGCTCAGCGAGGGCTGCAGCTCGTCGGAGGCCGCGGTTCCGGCGCGGTGATGGTGCTGGCCGGTCCCCCCGGCGTCGGCAAGACGTCGCTGGGTGAGAGCGTCGCACGGGCGCTGGGCCGCAAGTTCGTGCGCGTCGCCCTGGGCGGTGTGCGTGACGAGGCCGAGATCCGCGGGCACCGGCGCACCTATGTGGGCGCGCTGCCGGGCCGGATCGTGCGGGCCATCGGCGAGGCGGGGTCGATGAACCCCGTTGTGCTGCTGGACGAGATCGACAAGGTCGGTTCCGACTACCGGGGCGACCCGAGCGCGGCGCTGCTCGAGGTGCTCGACCCGGCGCAAAACCACACGTTCCGCGACCACTACCTGGACCTGGACCTGGACCTGTCCGACGTGGTGTTCCTGGCCACCGCCAACGTCATCGAGAACATCCCGTCCGCTCTGCTGGACCGGATGGAGCTGGTGCAGATCGACGGCTACACCGAGGACGACAAGGTCGCCATCGCCCGGGACTACCTGCTGCCCCGGCAGCGGGACCGGGCGGCGCTGACCGAGGACGAGGTCACGCTGACCGACGCCGCTCTGCGCAAGATCGCCGCCGACTACACCCGGGAGCCCGGCGTGCGGCAATTCGAGCGGCTGCTGGCCAAGGCGCTGCGCAAGGTGACGACCAAGCTGGCCGAGACGCCCGAGCCGATCACCATCGACGAGGCGGATCTGGTCGACTACCTCGGCCGTCCGCGGTTCACTCCGGAATCGGCCGAACGCACGGCGGTGCCCGGCGTGGCCACCGGTCTGGCCGTCACCGGCCTGGGCGGTGACGTGCTCTACATCGAAGCGGGCGCGACGGACGGTGAGGCGGGCTTGCAGCTCACCGGTCAACTGGGTGACGTGATGAAGGAGTCGGCGCAGATCGCGCTGTCCTTCGTGCGTTCCCACGCCGCCGAGTTGGGCGTCGATCCCAAGGCCCTCGACCGGCGCATCCACGTGCACGTTCCCGCGGGAGCGGTGCCCAAGGACGGCCCGTCGGCCGGTGTCACCATGGTGACCGCGCTGGTCTCGATGGCCACCGGACGTCAGGTGCGATCCGACGTCGGCATGACCGGCGAGGTCACGCTGAACGGGCGGGTGTTGCCGATCGGCGGCGTGAAGCAGAAGCTGCTGGCGGCCCAACGGGCCGGCCTGGCAACGGTTTTCATTCCGGCGCGCAACGAGCCCGACTTGGATGACGTGCCCGCGGAGGTGCTCGACGCGCTGACGGTCAAACCGATGACCGACGTCGCCGACATCGTGGCGCAGGCGCTCGAGCCGGTGGCCGAGACCGTTACGGTCGCTGCTTGATGAGCTTGGCCGGGACCCCCGCCCGGCGTAAGGGCCTGACCTGCCCCGACGCCGGCGAATAGGGCGAAGAGGTTTTCAGCGTCCACGCCTCGGGTATCTGGGGTGTTGGAGGTTCGACTGCCCGTCAGGGCGGTGGGGTGAGCGAATCACCAAGTCAATTGGTTCAGCTGCACGTCAGGCGGCCAATCCGCTCGACAAGGGGGTTCACTTATGAATCTGAACAAGATCGCAGCCGGCGCGCTCATGGCCGGCACCATCACGTCCGCGGGTTTCGGCATCGGCGCCGGTATCGCACAAGCCGGTCCGGATGGCCCGAATGTGCCGAATCCGAACGTGCCGGGCCCGAACGTACCGGGAGGCGACCGGGATGTTCCGGCGCCGGGCCAATTCGTGCCGGGACAGCCTATTTGTAACCCCGGCGCGCCGGGCGTCAACTGCAACGCGCCGGGCAGCCCACTTCCTCCGGGACAAAACGGGTTCCCGCCGCCGGGGCACTACAACGACCCGATCCGCTACGGGCTCCCGGCCACCTGGGTTCCGCCAGTGGGTGACCCCGACAGGACCCAACTTCCCGTCGTGTTCAACCCGGAGCTGGGTCAGTGGGGCGTCAACACGTCCACTGGTTTCCAGGTGTTCACGCCCGCAGGCGGGACGTCTGGTTCAGGCCAGGTCAGCGGCGGGGTTAACCCCGGGACCTAAGCCGGCATAACGAGACAGCCGCCCCTTCGGGGGCGGCTGTTTTCGTTGCACGGTGACATGGCGCCACGCTCGGCGTTGAATGAAACCGTGACTCTCAAACGCCAAGTCGTCCACCGCGTGCAGCGGCTGCTCGTCAACCCGGTGGGCCGGCAGATGCCGGGGATCATCCTGGAAACCACCGGCCGCAAGAGCGGCAAGCCGCGGCGCACCGCCGTGGGCGGACGCCTGGTCGACAACCAATTCTGGCTGGTCTCCGAACACGGCGAGCACTCCGACTACGTCCACAACATCAAGGCCAATCCGGCCGTGCGGGTGCGCATCGGCGGTCGATGGCGCAGCGGCACCGCTCACCTGATGCCCGACGACGATCCGCTGCGGCGGCTCGGCGACCTCCCGCGGCTCAACAGCGTGGTGGTGCGGCTGATGGGCAGCGACCTGCTGACCATTCGGGTGGATCTGGACTGACGCGCCGCGCATGGCCTACGACGAGAACCTGGCCGACGAGATCCGCGAACTCGTCGCCTCCGAGCCCGGCGTCGAAGAGAAGCGCATGTTCGGCGGTCTCGCGTTCCTGGTGAACGGCAACATGTCCGTGGCCGTCAGCGGCCAGGGCGGCCTGCTGGTCAGGGTGCCGGCGGACGAGCTCGACAAAGTGCTGCAGCGCGCTCACGTCAGCCCAATGGTGATGGCGGGCCGCGACGTTCGCGGCTGGGTGAGGGTGGAGCCCGCCGGGATGCGGACCAAACGACAGCTCGAGGGCTGGGTGGCCCGCGGTGTCGGCTACGCG
Organism: Mycobacterium sp. 852002-30065_SCH5024008; assembly: GCF_001665645.1. Lineage (NCBI taxonomy): Bacteria > Bacillati > Actinomycetota > Actinomycetes > Mycobacteriales > Mycobacteriaceae > Mycobacterium > Mycobacterium sp. 852002-30065_SCH5024008. The sequence continues at coordinate 66,690 of NZ_LZSZ01000170.1, forward strand.
CGCAGCCTGCCGGCCAAGTGACCGGCGCGGTTTGCTAGCACTCGGCGCGGGTACGTGACCAGGTATGTCCGAACGCCAGCAACTGGTGCGACGGCTGCTCGACGTTGCCGGGACCACCTACGCCGCCGAGGCGCGAATCAAGCTCGCCGACAAGCCGATGCCGCTGTTTCAGCTGCTGGTCATCTGCATGCTGGCCAGCAAGCCGATCGATGCCGCCATCGCCATGGGCGCCGGGCGCGAACTGTTCACGGCGGGCCTGCGCACGCCCAAGGCGGTGCTGGCGTCGGATCGGCAGACCATGATCGACGCCTTCGGCCGCGCCCACTACGTCCGCTACGACGAAAGCTCGGCCACCCGCCTCACCGACATGGCCGAACTCGTGCGCGACGAGTACTCCGGCGATCTGCGGGAACTCGCGGACCGCAGTGGCCGCGACGTCACCGCGGCGAAGCGGTTACTCAAGGGTTTCACGGGAATCGGGGACACCGGGGCCGACATTTACCTGCGCGAGGTGCAAGACGTGTGGACCTGGGTGCGGCCGTATTTCGACGACCGCGCCACCGCCGCGGCCAAGCAGCTGGGTCTGCCTACCCAGCCGGCAAAGCTCGGAGCCCTTGTGCCGCAAGGCAACGCGCGGCTGGCGGCCGCGCTCATCAGGACGTCCCTGGACGACGATCTGCGTCGGCGGGTGAGCGGTTGACCGTGCGGATCGGTACCTCCGGGTGGTCCTACAACCAGTGGGCCGACGTGCTGTACCCGCCTGGCCTGCCCACCGCGCGCCGGCTCACCCGCTACATCGAGGTGTTCGACACCGTCGAATTGAACGCGAGTTTCTACCGCTGGCCGAAGGATTCGACCTTTGCGGGATGGCGTCAACAGTTGCCGGACGGCTTCAGAATGTCGGTCAAGGCGCATCGTGGACTGACTCACTACCGCCGTCTGGCGTCCGCCGGGCCGTGGATCGAGCGCTTCGAGCGCTGTTGGGAACTGCTGGGTGATCGCGCCGGGGTACTGCTGGTTCAACTGCATCCCGAGCTGCAGCGCGACGACGCGCGCCTGGATGCCTTCCTGGGTAGCGTGCCGGCGTCGATCCGGGTGGCCGTCGAGCTGCGCCATCCGTCGTGGAACGACGAGGCCGTCTACGACTTGCTGGCCCGCCGCCGCGCCGCCTACGTGGTCATGAGCGGCGCCGGGCTGGCGTGCGTGCCGCGGGCGACCACCGATCTGGTGTACATCCGGATGCACGGGCCGGATCAGGACGCGATCTATGCGGGCTGCTACTCGGACGACGAGCTGCGGCGGTGGGCGGACCGGATCGCCGCGTGGCAGGACGAGGGCAAGGACGTGTGGATGTATTTCAACAACGACCTGGGTGGCCACGCCGTGCGCAACGCGCTGACGTTGCAAGAACTTTTGCGGTGACCCGGCGCGAGTAGGCTGGAAATGTCGACTGCAGGACGGAGTGACAATCATGGCCAGCTCTATCACATTCGTCATCATCGGCGGCGGACTTGCTGGAGCAAAAGCGGTAGAAGCGTTGCGCGACAGGGGGTTTGACGGACAACTCAGCTTATTTGCTGAAGAGAAACATCTGCCCTACGAGCGACCTCCGCTTTCCAAGGAGTATCTGGCTGGGAAGAAGTCGCTGACCGATTTCACCGTGCAGAACTCCGACTGGTACCGCGACCACGATGTCGACCTGAGGCTCGGTTCGCGGGTGTCGGCCGTGAACCCCGCCGAACATAGCGTCGCGCTTCCCGACGGCACCACCATGCGGTACGACAAGCTGCTGCTGGCGATGGGATCGGCCTCCCGGCGGCCGCCGATACCCGGGTCCGATGCCGACGCCGTCCACTATCTGCGCACCTACGACGATGCTGTGTCGCTGGATTCGATTCTCACCGAAGGATCTTCGCTGGCCGTGGTGGGAGCCGGCTGGATCGGCCTGGAAGTGGCCGCCGGCGCCCGCCAGCGTGGCGTCGACGTGACCATCGTCGAGACGGCCAAGCAACCGCTGGTGGCCGCGCTGGGCGAAACGGTGGGTGAAGTGTTCGCCCGGCTTCATCGCGATCATGGCGTGGACTTGCGGCTCGAGGCGCAGGTGGAGGAGATCACGACAACCGGCGGCAAAGCCACCGGACTGAAAATGCGCGATGGTTCGACGGTGCCGGCTGATGCGGTGTTGGTGGCCGTCGGCGCTGAGCCGAACGTCGAACTCGCCGAACAAGCCGGGCTCGCCATGGGCTCGGGCTCTCAGGGCGGCGTGCTGGTCGATGCGTCACTGCGCACCAGCGATCCGGACATCTACGCGGTCGGCGACATCGCCGCCGCAGAGCACCCCCTGTTCGGCGGCCGGATCCGCACGGAGCACTGGGCCAATGCGCTCAAGCAACCCGCGGTGGCGGCGGCCGGGATGCTCGGCAACCCAGGCGAATATGCCGAACTGCCCTATTTCTTCACCGACCAGTACGACCTCGGGATGGAGTATGTCGGGCACGCGCCCGGCTTCGAGCGCGTGGTGTTCCGGGGCGACGTTGCCGGACGTGAATTCGTCGCATTCTGGCTAGACGGCGACGACCGGGTGCTGGCCGGGATGAACGTCAACATCTGGGATGTGCTCGACGATGTCAAAGCGCTGATCAGGTCCCGGAATTCCGTCGACCCCGACAGGCTGGCCGACGCGGAGGTCCCGCTGGCCGAGTTATTGGGCTGACGGTTCAACGGGCACCCACGTCCCGTCAATCACGTCGGGCGGGCGCTGCACCTGCAACCTTTCCCGTTCGGCGCGGCGGCGTTTGATCCGCAGCCGGGCGTCGCCCGGCATGGTGGCCAGCTCGTCACACGTAAGGTAGTACACGTCCTCGACGGCGTCGATCAGGTCCGCCGCGACTCGACGGGATCCCAATTCCCGCAACGTCATCCGGAGTTCATGGGTGAATCGCAGAGTGGTGTCGTGGGCCAGCTCGCGGGAGTCGCGAGCGCTGGTGGCCAGCCGCTGGGCCAGCGTCGGCGGCGGCGCGTCGGTCGAGGCGGCGTCGGCCACCGCGACTTCCCCGGCCGCGCGCAGCAGCATCGCCGGATCGTCGGCATACGTCTGGCTGGCCAGCTCGGCCTCCCCGGGACCACGGTGCGCGACGCGGGCGACGGCCGCATCCACCGCGGCGGCGGTGGTGGGTGACAACGCGCGGATGCTGGCGAGATTGCCTTCCTGGGCGAGCGCACACAACGGCGGGTCGGCCCGCAGCACCGCGGCCAGCTCGGCGGTCTCGGTCGCGACCACGGTGCTGTCCATGATCATGTCCACCCCGGGCACGCTGCGCGCCGCCCTGCTGCGCTCCAGCGCCGCCGCGGTGACGCCGGAATCGATCAGCCACAACGCGGTGAGGATCCAGCCTTGGTGAATGCGGTCCCGCAGCAAGCGAATCCGGACTTCCAGGCCGGCGTCGGGCAGCGACCCCAACTGCGCGGCGTCGAGGTGTTCGGTTTCGGCTGCCGCGCCGTACGCCCGCGTGTCGGACTTGAGATGGCGCAGCAGGGCCAGCGATCGCCCCGCGACGACGGCTTTGGCGACGTAGCCGAGAGCACCGCCCGCCAGCGCGGGCTCACCGAACGGCAGGGGGTCTCCGACGTGCGGCCGGCCGACGAAAGCGTTGCGGGCGACGGCATCCTGGTCCCAGCCGGGCAACTGCGCGGCCGCGACCATGTTGACCGACACCCCGACATAGGCCCGATGACCGAACACGGCGACGGCCCTGTTGCCCCACTCCTCGCCTACCACGTCGCCCAGCGCCAGCACGTGACTGAGCACCCGGTTCGCGGCGCGCAATCCGCTCAGCTGAACATCCAGCGTGATCGGGGTGAGCGGCCCGGGCAGCGCCTCGCCGAGGTTGCCCGCACTGAAAATCGGGAAGCGCGGATCGACCCGGTCGTCGAATTCGCCCTCGACGCCCTCGGGCGCCGCGCTGTGCTCGTCGCCGGAGGGATCGGGGCGTGGGGCAACCTCGACCGGGAGCGCCAGTTGGCGCCCGTGGCCCGTGGCACCCACGGCGGTGATCTGACGGCCGACCAGGCCCCGGGCGGTGTCGGCCACTGCCTCAAGCGCCTGCCAGCCGAACTCGAACGCCCAATCCTCTTGCACCGCAGCGATATCCATGTCCGGAATGAGCCGGGGCCAGCTGCGCACCCGATTCAGCCGGGACCGCGGGTCGGCGGATCGCAGCATCCGCCACGCCGTGATCACATTGACGGTGTCCGGGGAGGCGAGGTCCACCACACCGGAGCGGTCGGTGTTCAGCGCCGAAACCAGGAAGCGCACCAAATCGTCGACGTGCAGCACCCGCATCGGGTCCGCCGAAACCTTGGTGCGCAGCAGCGTGGCCACGGTGCGGCACACCATCCAGTCGAGCTGCCGGCCCACCGGCGGGGCGATCCGGACAACCAGGCTGGGCCCCCAACTGGTGGACACCAGTTCCTCGGCAGGCTTGAACAGTTCCGGCCGTCCCGCGGCCTGGGACACGAACAGCAGCCGGGCGCCGGCGCGCGCGGCCACATCGGTCACGTGCGCGAGGCCCTCGATATCGGCGCTGCCGGGTGCCGTGATGTCGATGGGGGCGAGGTGGATCACCGCGTCGGCTTCCTCGGCGAGCTCCCGCAGGACCGGGTTGCGCAGCGATGCGCAAACAAGGTCGACGTTGCGGTCAAGGCAGGGATGCGGCCTCTCAGCAATGCCGCTGACCGTGTGCCCGGCAGCGACCAACTGCCGTGCGACCAGCCGCCCAAGTGCGCCGGTGGCGTCGGTAACCAGGATCTGCACCTGGGTCTCACCTCCCCGACCTCAAACTAAACAATAGGCAAGACGGCATGACCTAGCGACCGTTACCGGGCAAACGGCACCCTGAGCTGGCGGGAAAGTTTCGCCGGGTTATTGCAGCGTGGCGCTGCCGTCCGCGGCGACGGCAACCTTGGCGCCGCCGATGTCTTCACGCACGGTTACCTGCGCCGCCGCGCCGTCCGTGATCAGGGCGAGGGTCCGCGCCCCGTCGGGCGTGCGCACGGCCAAGAATGCCTTTTCCGGTCGCCCCTCGCGATCGAACGGCGTCGTCCACGCTTCCACCGTGCCGACGCCTTCCCACTCCACCAATCCCTCCCGGGTGGGCTCTCGGTCGACGACCGGTTGCACGTCCTCCCAACGGAACTCGGCGGGCGGCTCGGTGCTGTACACGCCGAAGCTGTGCTTGGTCAGGTAGCCGCCGTTGGCGGTGATCAGGCCGCGCCGCCCGGGATTGGCCGCCAGCAACTCCGCCATGGTGGCGATCGAGTGCATCACGTAGTTGCTCCATGGGCCGCCTGCGAACGTCAGACCCCCGGTGACGGTGAGCGGGCGGGCGGGATCGTCGACGGGCAGGCCCAGTTCGGCCGCCGCCACCTGAACGGCCGAGGGAAAGCAGGAGTACAGGTCGACGTAGTCGACTTCGTCGATGCCCAGGCCCGCCAGCTCCAGCGCCCGGCCTCCGCCGATCCGGATGGCCGGAGAGCGATGCAGCTCGTCACGCTCGGCGATGGCGGAGGTGTCATGCGCGTCGGTGCCCGCGTGCGGGTAGATCCAGCGATCGGCGGGGATCTGCAGGCGCCTGGCCTGCTCCACCGAGGTCAAGACGAGCGCGGCGCCCTGATCGACCATGTTGTTGGAGTTCATCAGCTTGGTGTACGGCCAGCTGATCATCCGGTTCTGCGGGCCGGGCTCGCAGATATGCTCGGCGGTCACCGGTTTGCGGATCCATGCGTGCGGATTGTCGACCGCGACGGCGTTGAAGCGGGCCCACAGTTCGCCGATGCGCTTGCGGTGGTGCTCAACCGATTCGCCGTTCGCAATCCGCAGGGCTTGCTCGAACAGCGGGTAGACGAAGGCCGGCCGGTCGAGCCGGATCCTGATTTCCGCGTCGCCGGCCATCGGGACGTCGTCGCCGCTGACCTCGGCCATTGGGACGGAGTCGTCCTGAACGGTCCACTCGAGTTTGCCGCCCTTGGCCCGCAGGCCCCGGCGGGTGCGCCACGTCTCGGCGCCGGCCAGCAGCACCACCTGGGCGCTGCCCCGCTGGATGTCCAGGCACGCCTGGTTGACCAGCGACTGCGGCACGTTCCCGCCGACGGGGCTGTACAACGTGGTGAAGTCCGTCGCCCCGATCCGCTGGCCGAGCAGCAGTCCGGGATCCCGATAGTGCGCCGACAGGATGTTCACCACTCGGATGGAATCCACGGCCTCGATCACCCGCGAATCGGCGGCTCGCCGAGCGGCGGCCGCCATCAGGTCCACCGGCTCGACGGACCGCTTCTCCGGGTCGATCTCGTCGCGGTGGTTGACCTGGCCGAAGCCGATCAACACCGGTGTCCTGGGGTGCACGGTCATACGACGAATTTAGCGTGGCTATCGATCAGTCTGGTCGCGCGGGCCGGATTCGGCGCGCGTTATGGGGGACCGAACAGCACGCCGTCGCTGATGAGGCGGTCGATCTCCTGCGGGCTCATGCCGAGCAGCCTGCGGCAGACGTCGACGGTGTCCTGGCCGGGCAGCGGCGCAGGCCGCTGGGGCGCCCGCGGGATGTGCTGGAACGGCGCGGGGCCCGTCTCGGCCGGCAGCGGACGCTCGATGAGGGGGTGCAGCATCTCGGCATAGACTTTCCGCTCGACCAGCTGGGGGTCCTCCAAGATGTCCGGCGGCCGGTTCATCGGCCCGGCCGCAACCCCGGAGGATTGCAGCAGCTGGGCGGCCCGGACCGGGGTGCGCGTGCGGGTCCAGGCCGACACCAATTCCACCAGCTCCCGCCGGTTCGCCAGCCGCGCCTCGCCGGTCGCGAAGCGCGGATCGTCCGCCCATTCCGGGTGATGGAAAACACCTGCGGCGCAACGCCACTCGTCGTCGGATTCGATCGAGATGACGCACCACTCGTCGTCGCCCGCGCACGGATAGACGGCGTGCAGGCTGCTGGCCTCGGAGATTCTCGGCACGCCCGCGGCCAGGGCGGCCTGGGTGACGTACAAGGTGTCGAGTTGGTTGATGACGGCTTGGGCTTGCGAGATGTGCACGTGCGACCCGCCGCCCGTCCGGTGGCGGTGGATCAGCGCGGCCAGCGCCGCGATCGCGGTGATCCGCCCGACGACGTGGTCGGGAAAGATGGTCGTCGCGTCGTAAAAGGCATGCCGCCCAGCGTGATTCCGGTTCTCCAGTTCGTCGGCCGTCCACAACCGGGTGACACCGGTCGCGGCGCGCACCAGCGGCCCGTAGCCCATCCGGGTGCTCCACGGGCCTTGGTCGCCGTAGGCGCTGCTCTCGGCGAGCACGATCCTCGGGTTGACCGCACGCAGATCGTGGTAGGAAAAGCCAAGCGCGGTAAGCGTTCCCGGCTTGAAATTGGCGAAGACGGCGTCGGACTCGGCGACGAGCCGGGTGAAGAGCTGCTTGCCCGCCGGGCTGCGCAGATCCAGGCCGATCGCCAGGTGGTTGCGATGTGTCCAGGCGAACGACTCGCTCATGGCTTCGCCGACGCGGGCCTGCCGCAACCCGTCCGGGTATTCGGCGCTTTCGACTTTGATGACCTCGGCGCCGAGGTCGCCGAAGAGCCGGCTCAGCTCGCCGCCGGCGACGATGATCCCCAGATCCAGGATGCGAAGGCCCGCAAAGGGATAGTCGCCGACACGGCCGGATGGCGATTGCACGACCGCCGGGTTCCCCCGCCAGCCCGGTCCGTCCCACCCCGCGGCCGGGGCCGGGCTGCGGAAACCCGCGTGCCGCCCGTCGACGACGAAATAGCCGGTCGGCACGCTGGTCCGCACCCCCGGGACGAGCTCGGCGTCGGTGATCGCGCCCACCGCCTGAAAATGCTCGGAATTCATCGCCCACGACGGCGTCAGTACGGCGGCGATCGGCACGCCGTGAGCCTGCCCCGCGGCCACCAGATCCTTCATGGTCTGTCCGGCGAACAGCGCCTGGACCAGCTCGCTGATCTGGGGCCACGCAGCGAAGCGTGCGCCGATCACGTCGTATTTCGGGTCCTGGAAATCGTCCGGCTCGCCCAGCCAGCGCCGCAGGCCCCGCCATTGGCGCGGCGCCATCACGCACAGCCGGACGTAACCGTCCTTGCAGGGGTAGATCGGGTACGCATCCTGGTTCTTCGGGCGCCCCCGCCACTGCCCGCTGCGCCTGATGCCGGCGGCGACCTGTCCGTGCGCGCCGAACGCCGGGTCGAGCGACATGACCACGGCGTCGAAACGCGAGAAGTCAATGTATTCGCCTGTGCCGGTACGCAATCGGTTGTAATACGCCACAAGGGTTGCCCACGCCGCCTGGGCGGCGGCGGTGGCCGACGCAATACCGTCCGGTGGCAACACGGGGGTACCGGTGGTGGGGCCAGATCGTGCCAGGGAGCCGCACATCGCGTACAACACCGGATCGGTGGCCCGCCACAGCGACCGCGGCCCCGTCGCGCCGAAGTCGGTGATCGAGAGCACCACCAGATGCGGGTGCTGGGCGGCCAGTTCCTCCACCGACGTCCCGAAGGTCGGCGCCTCCCCATAGAAGCCGTCGTCGACGACGATGTCGGCCTGGGCGGCCAGGTCGAGGAACACGCCGCAGTCGTCCTCGTCGAACGGGTCCAGCACAACGCTGCGCTTGTTCGCGTTGTGCACGGCAAATGGGATACTCGCACCGGCCAGCGTCGGCCGCGCATCGCGCGCCGGACTTCCGGTGGGGGGTTCGACCTTGAGCACGTCGGCGCCCAAGTCGGCGAGCAGGCGCGTCACCGCGTCGCCGTTGCCGCTCGACAAGTCGAGGACGCGCACGGCGTCGAGCAACCCGTCGGACATCAGCACACCGTACCCGCCGGCGCGGACGGTCGCCCCACCAGCCAAAAAGCCAACCCGGCAAGCTGATTGGGAGGGCGAACTCGCGGTCGGCTATCGTCACAGGCCGATCGGCGAGGCCACGGGCGAAACGATCCGACGGAGGCATCTGATATGAGCGCGCACTTGACCTACATCGAGGCGGTGGTGGTCGGCGCGTTCCAGGGCGTCACCGAGCTGTTCCCGGTTTCCAGCCTCGGGCATGCGGTGTTGGTGCCCGCGGTGGTCGGCGGCCGGTGGGCCGAAGACCTGAGCGTCTCGGCCCCCGAATCGCCCTACCTGGCGTTCATCGTCGGCCTGCATGTGGCCACCGCCGCCGCGTTGCTGGTGTTCTTCTGGCGGGACTGGGTGCGCATCGTGGCCGGATTTGTGTCGTCATTGCGGCATCGCCGGATCAACACCCCCGACGAGCGGCTCGCCTGGCTCATCGTGGGGGCCACCATTCCGGTCGGGCTGGCGGGGCTGGTCCTGGAAAAGACGTTCCGCACCACGCTCGGCAAGCCCATCCCGGCGGCGATTTTCCTGCTGCTCAACGGCATCGCACTCTACGCGGGCGAAGTTCTTCGCCGGCGCGTCGCGCCCGCGCCCGACCGCGAGCAGCCGGTCGGCGAACAACCCGCGCACACCGGGGAGGCCGTGGACAACCGCCTGGCCCAGCTCCCCCTGCGCCGCGGCATCCTGATCGGCGCTGCACAGATCCTGGCGCTGCTGCCCGGCATCAGCCGTTCGGGCATCACCATGGTGGCCGGCCTGTGGCGCGGCTTGTCCCACGAGGACGCCGCCCGGTTCTCCTTCCTGTTGGCGACGCCGATCATCCTGGCCGCCGGCGTGTATAAGATCCCGGAGTTGTTCGGACCTCAAGCGGCCGGGATAGGTGGCCAGGTGCTGGCCGGCAGCATCGCCTCCTTCGTGTGCGCCTACCTCGCCGTGCGGTTCCTGACGCAGTACTTCCAAACCCGCACCCTCACACCATTTGCCATCTACTGCGCCCTGGCCGGCGGCGCCAGCCTGGTGTGGCTCGCCATCAGCTGACGTTGTCGTTGACGACCGGCACGAATACTGGCCGTAGCCTGGCTGGAGGTACGAAGTAACCGACGAGTCGAGGCAACGCGCATGAGCCGCTCCGGGTCTGAAGGCACCGGACCACGCCAGGAGTCGGTGTGGGACTACCCACGCCCGCCCCGCGTCGAGCCGTTCACCGGTCGCATCACCGTCGAGTTGGGTGGTGTAGTCATCGCATCCACCCGTCGGGCCTGGCGGGTGCTCGAGACCAGTCATCCGCCGACCTATTACCTGCCGCGCGACGCGTTTACCGAAGGAGCCCTGCGTGAGACGTCCGGTAGCTCCTGGTGTGAATGGAAAGGCCGGGCAACCTATTACGACCTGTTCGGCGGCGGCGTCGTCGCCCCGAAATCGGCTTGGAGTTATCTGAGTCCGACGCCCGGATTCGAAGCCATCGCCGGGGCGGTCGCGGTGATGGCCGCCAACGTCGACCGCTGCACGGTCAACGGAGAGGTCGTCGTGCCCCAACCCGGCGGCTTCTACGGCGGCTGGATCACCAGCTGGGTGACCGGCCCGTTCAAAGGCGTTCCCGGCTCGACGGGTTGGTGATGGTGCCGCTACACCGGTTCTATCCGGTAACGAACCAAGCGCCGCGTGTCATTGCCGAAAACCGCTGTGCGGCAAGTCCCGTCGGTCCGCCAGCCGTCACGCTCGTAGAATCGTCGAGCGTCGGTGTTGCCCTCCAGCGCCCACAGCACGGCGCCCGACACACCGACTTGCCGCAGCCGCGCCCGGGCGGCCGCCATCAGCGAGCTCCCCACCCCCGCACCCAGATAGGCCGGGTCAACATACAGCGCCACCAGCTCACCGGCGTTCGGCGGGTCGTTTTCGCGGCACAGGCCCGTGGGGGCGAAGCCGCGGATCGCGGACCCGTCGACCGCGACCAAGGTGGACGGCATCCGCAACCCCACGCGGCCGAAGGTGTAGCGGTCGACTAACGCCTCCGGGGTGAGGCTGTCCAGGTAGTCCTGGGCGATGAGCCCCCGGTAGGCCGACCGCCATGACCGTACGTGCAAACAGGCCACCTCGTAGGCGTCCGCCGGGACCGCCGCACGCACCTGGGTCATCGTTGCAGTATTCGACGATCTGGGGTCAGATTGCCTAGTTGACACCCGTCAAGACTTCCGGAGGGTACGAAAATGGCAGACACGGCGTCCGTTGGGCTGAAGGTCCGCGGCAAGGTAATCGTGATCACCGGCGGCGCCCGGGGCATCGGGTTGGCCACCGCGACCGCGTTGCACAATCTGGGCGCCAAAGTGGCCATCGGTGACATCGACGAGGTGCGGGTGAAGGAATCCGGCGCCGCGCTGGGCCTGGACGTGTACGGCAAGCTCGACGTCACCGACCCGCACTCGTTCGCGGACTTCCTGGACGAGGTCGAGCGCCAACTCGGCCCGATCGACGTGTTGGTCAACAACGCCGGCATCATGCCGCTCGGCCGGATGGTCGACGAGCCGGACGCCGTCACCCGGCGCGTCCTCGACATCAACGTCTACGGCGTCATCCTGGGCAGCAAGCTGGCCGCCCAGCGCATGGTCCCCCGCCGATCCGGACACGTCATCAACGTCGCGTCGCTCGCCGGGGAGACCTACATCGCCGGGGCGGCCACTTACTGCGCCAGCAAGCACGCGGTGATCGGCTTCACCGATACCGCCCGGCTCGAATGCCGAAAGGCGGGCGTGAAGTTCTCGGTCGTCATGCCGACGTTCGTGAACACCGAATTGATCGCCGGCACCTCGGGGGCCAAGGGGATCAAGAACGCCGAACCCGCCGACATCGCCGAGGCGATCGTCAAACTGGTGGCGCATCCCCGGCCCCGGGTGCGGGTCACGAAGACGGCCGGCGCGATCATCGCATCGCAGAAGTTCATGCCCCGTGCACTGTCCGAGGGGCTGAACCGCGCGCTCGGCGGCGAGCACATCTTCACCGACGACGTCGACCCCGAGAAGCGCAGGGCCTACGAGTCGCGGGCGCGCGGCGAGGAGTGAGCACCGCGTCGGGCGCCGTTCACCGCAGGCGCGGACAATCGGCGGGGTGAGCCTAGAAACCCAGACAACCGCTCCCCTTGCCGACGACGATCTCGATCTGATCAACGCATACTGGCGCGCCGCCAACTATCTGTCGGTCGGACAGATCTACCTGCTGGACAACCCGCTGCTGACCAAACCGCTGTCGCCCGAGCACGTCAAACCGCGGCTGCTGGGCCACTGGGGCACCACCCCGGCGCTGAACCTGATCTATGCGCACCTGAATCGGATCATCCGCGACCGCGACGCAAGCGTCATCTACGTCACCGGGCCCGGCCACGGCGGCCCCGCGCTGGTCGCGAACGCGTATCTCGAAGGCACCTACAGCGAGGTGTACACCGGCATCGAGGAGGATGCCGAAGGGCTGCGAAAGCTGTTCCGGCAGTTCTCTTTTCCCGGCGGCATCCCCAGCCACGTCGCCGCCCAGACGCCCGGCTCCATCCACGAGGGCGGTGAACTCGGCTATGCGCTGGTGCACGCCTACGGCGCGGCCTTCGACAACCCCGATCTGGTTGTGGCCTGCGTGATCGGCGACGGCGAGGCCGAGACCGGGCCGCTGGCCGCCAGCTGGCATTCCAACAAATTCCTCAACCCGGTCACGGACGGCGCGGTGCTGCCCATCCTGCAGCTCAACGGCTACAAGATCGCCAATCCGACCGTGCTCGCGCGCATCCCCCACGCCGAACTCGAGGCGCTGCTGCGCGGCTACGGCTACCGGCCCATCACGGTCGCCGGTGACGACCCTGCCAACGTGCACCAGCAGCTGGCGGCCGCGCTCGACGACGCCTTCGACGACATCGCGGCCATCCGGGATGCCGCGCGGCACGGCAACCAGGTGGAACGGCCCGTCTGGCCGATGATCGTGCTGCGCACCCCTAAGGGCTGGACCGGGCCGAAGGTGGTGGACGGCAAGAAGGTCGAGGGCACCTGGCGAGCGCATCAGGTTCCGCTGGCCGAGACGCACGACAATCCCCAGCACCGGGCGCAGCTCGAGGAGTGGCTGCGCAGCTACCGGCCTGAGGAGCTTTTCGACGGCGACGGCAAGCTGCGCGCCGAGCTGCGGGCGCTGGCGCCCCGCGGCGATCGCCGGATGAGCGCGAACCCGCACGCCAACGGCGGCCTGCTGCTGCACGACCTCGACCTGCCGGACTTCCGCGACTACGCGGTCACGGTGTCGCGGCCGGCCGCGGTGACGCACGAGGCGACCCGGGTGCTGGGCACGTTCCTGCGGGACGTGATCGCGCGCAACTCCGACCGGTTCCGCCTGATGGGCCCCGACGAGACGGCCTCCAACCGGCTGGACGCCGTCTACGGGGCGACGGCCAAGGTCTGGCTCTCCGAGCTCGGGCCCGACGACGAGAACCTTGCCGCCGACGGGCGGGTGATGGAGGTGCTCTCCGAGCACCTGTGCCAGGGCTGGCTGGAGGGCTACCTGCTGACCGGCCGGCACGGCCTGTTCAACTGCTACGAGGCGTTCGTGCACATCGTCGACTCGATGCTCAACCAGCACGCCAAGTGGCTCGCCACCAGCCTCGAGCTGCCGTGGCGGCGGCCGATCGCGTCGCTGAACTACCTGCTGTCCTCGCACGTGTGGCGCCAGGACCACAACGGCGCGTCACATCAAGACCCCGGCTTCATCGACCTCGTGGCCAACAAGCGGGCCGAATTGACCCGGGTGTACCTGCCGCCGGACGGCAACACGCTGCTGTCGGTGGCCGACCATTGCCTGCGCAGCCGCGACTACATCAACGTCATCGTCGCCGGCAAGCAGCCGGCGCTGGCCTACCTGGACATGGATCAGGCCATCGCGCACTGCGCGCGCGGCGTGGGCATCTGGCCGTGGGCGAGCACCGCCACCGGCGAACCCGACGTGGTGCTGGCCTGCGCCGGGGACATCCCGACGCTGGAGACCCTGGCTGCCGCCGACATCCTGCGCCGCGAACTGCCGGAGTTGGCGGTCCGGGTGGTCAACGTCGTCGACCTGATGCGGCTGCAGCCGGATTCCGAGCACCCGCACGGTCTGCCGGACAAGGAGTTCGACGCGCTGTTCACCCGCGATAAGCCGGTCATCTTCGCCTACCACGGCTACCCCTGGCTGATCCACCGGCTCACCTACCGCCGCACCAACCACCCGCACATCCACGTGCGCGGGTTCAAAGAGCGGGGCACCACCACGACGCCGTTCGACATGGTGATGCTGAACGATCTGGACCGCTTCCATTTGGTGATGGACGTCATCGACCGGGTGGAAGGGCTGGCCAGCCGGGCCGCCGAGCTGCGCCAGCGGATGGTCGATGCCCGGCTCGCCGCGCGCATCTACACCCGTGAGCATGGCGAGGATGACCCGCAGATCGCCGGCTGGACCTGGGAGTCGAGCGAGCAGAACGAACGTAGTGAGTGATGGGAGCGAGACGACCGATCAGGCGGGGAGTCGAGCGAGCAGAACGAACGTGGTGAGTGATGGGAGCGAGACGACCGATCAGCCTCCTGATTACCCCGAGATTGCCGTCACGGCTGCCCTTGGGGCGCCCATCACAACCGTGACGGCAGTCTCGTTGGGCCGTTGCGGCGCAGGCCACCGGTAAGCTGGATGAATGCTTGACGCCGCCGAGACACCCGACATTCACCATCCGGTGATCTCGCAGCTCTCGGCGCTGCACCGGGTTCGCATCCACCTCGACATCGCCGTCGTCGTCGCGGTCTTGGTGCTGACCAACCTGGTCGCGCACTTCACCACTCCGTGGGCCGCCATCGCCGTCGTTCCCGCCGCCGCCGTCGGCCTGGTGTTCCTGATGCGCGCCAACGGTCTGGACTGGGCCGATCTGGGCTTGGGTCGCGAACACTGGAAGTCGGGGCTGGGCTACGCGGTGGCCGCGGTGCTGGTCGTGGCCGCGGTGATCGCCGTGGGGGTGCTGCTCCCCATGACCCGGCCGATGTTCCTGAACCACCGCTACGCGACGGTGTCCGGCGCCCTGATCGCCTCGATGGTCATCATCCCGCTGCAGACCGTGATCCCGGAGGAGCTGGCGTTTCGCGGCGTGCTGCACGGCGCGCTGCATCGGGCGTGGGGGTTCCGCGGCGTCGCGCTGGCGGGATCGTTGCTGTTCGGGCTGTGGCACGTCGCGACGTCGCTCGGGCTTACCAGCAGCAACGTCGGCTTCACCCGAATTCTCGGCGGCGGCGTCGTCGGGATGCTGGCCGGGGTGACCGCCGCCGTGCTGGCCACCGGAGCGGCGGGATTCGTCTTCAGCTGGCTACGCCGTCGCAGCGGCAGCCTGATCGCGCCGATCGCGCTGCACTGGTCGCTGAACGGCCTGGGGGCGCTGGCCGCCGCCCTGGTCTGGCACCTGACGGCCTGAGGCCGGTCATACCAGCAGCACCGCCGCGCCGGCGATACGGCCGGCGCTGAGATCGGCCAACGCCCGATCCGCTTGGCTCAGCGGGTATTCCGGCGTGGTGACCTCGATGTGGTGCCGGCCCGCGAAGTCCAGGAACGCGCGCGCGTCGGCCCGGGTGTTGGAGGCGACCGAACGGACCTGGCGTTCCTGGAACAGGTGACGCT